>JBOIEI010000118.1:0-2894 GCA_050741055.1 Burkholderiales bacterium
CCTTCGACACGATAAAGCCGTTCGGTGAGCCGGCCGAGCTCCTCGTCCGGCACGCCCGGTGCACTGTCTTTCCATTCGACCACGATACGCGCGGCATCGCGCCGCAACCGGATCGCGATCGTCCCCGGCGCGTCCGTATAGCGGCTGCTGTTCTGCAGGAGGTTGGCGAACACCTGCCCCAGCCGGTCCGCATCGCCCACGACGACGGCATCGTGCGCCAGATCCGTTTCGACCCTCAGCCCGCGCTCGGCCAGCGCACGCCGCTGCGGATCGATGACGTCCTCGATCACCTCGGCGAGGCCCACCGGCTCCTTGTGGTAGGTCAATGCGCCGAGGTCGGAAAGCGACAGCGTGTGCAAATCCTCCACCAGGCGCGCGAGTCGCGCCGCTTCGGCCGCGAGTGAGCCGATCGACGCCTGGTCGAGCGGACGCACGCCGTCCTGCAAGGCCTCGATCTCTCCTCGCAAAATGGACAAAGGCGTGCGCAGCTCGTGCGAAATGTCGGCGATCCACTGCTGGCGCGAGCGGCGCGCGCTCTGCAGCGTCTGGGCGAGAACGTTGAAGTCGCGCGCGAGCTGCGCCAGCTCGTCGTTGCCGCTCGCGGGCAGGCGCTGCCCATAGTCGCCGGCGATGAGGGCCTGCGCGGTCGCGGCCAGGCGGCGGATGCGACGGGTGATCCAGTAGGACACGCCTGCGCCGAGCAGCAGCGATGCCGCGAGCATCGCAGCGGCGAGGACGCCGAAGGTGAGATGCCGGCGGGCAAGGTACAGGCTCTCGATCGATTCGAGCAGTCCGGTGCGAGGCACGTAGCCCAGGTAGCCGATGGTCTTTGCATCGCGCGCGATCGGTTTCAGGATTGCGCGTGACGCGAGCTCCGCGCGCCCGATGAGCAGCTTGCGGTTCGCATCGAGCAGCAGCAGGCGCGGATCGAGCGTGAGCGGCATGCGCCCCGGTGCGGCGGCCTGCGCGCTCGCCGCGTCCGGGTTCGTAGCCGACCGCAAGCCGAGGGCCGCGCGCACCAGCGCGATCCAGCGGTCGCGATCGGCCGCCACCCAGTCCCAGCCGCCCTCGCGCCCGTGACCTTCCGCCAGCGTGATGACCAGTGCATCGAGGCGCGCCTCGTCGGCGCGCCGCACGTATTCGATGAAGCCGCGCTCGAAGCTCCAGCTGAACACCAGATAGGCCGCGAGCGTCAATACGGCGATGGTGCCCGCGATGGCGGCGAAGAGCTTGATGTGCAGCCGGTCGAGTCGGGTCGTGTCCATGGATCGAAGCCTAACCTGCGATTGAGGAAACTTTGTGGACGCCGGAACCTGTATACGGTTTGTTACACAACTTCCCCGATCCTTCCACATTCCCTGCGTGTTCGCACATCACACTGCGAGCCGTGGACTGATGGGTATGCCACGGGCACAGGAAAGGATCGAACATGGACATCGTCGAGGATCCGCAGTTGATCGGTGCAGCGGCGCGCTCTTCGTCGCGGACGCACGGTGCGGGCCGCCGCGGCTTCCGACGGCGCGCGATCGCGCTGGCGCTCGCCATCGCATTGGCGGGCGGCGGCTATGCCGGCTGGCGCGCCTGGGCGAGCCCCGCCGATGCGGCGGCCCAGCTCACGACCGCCACTGTGCAGCGGGCGAGCCTCGAAGATAGCGTGACCGCGACCGGAACGCTGCAGCCGCGCGACTATGTCGATGTCGGCACGCAGGTCTCGGGTCAGCTCAAGAAGCTGCACGTCGAGATCGGCTCCACGGTGAAGAGCGGGCAGCTGCTGGCCGAGATCGATCCCACGGTGTACCTGAGCCGCGTCGATGCCGACCGGGCGCAGCTCGCCAATCTGCGCGCCCAACTGGTCGATCGCGAAGCGCAACTGGTGCTCGCCGAACAGCAGTTCAAGCGCCAGACCAATCTCATGCGCGAACAGGCGACCACCTCCGAAGCGCTTCAGACCGCCGAGGCGCAGCTCGCCTCGGCCAAGGCGCAGCTCGAGGTGCTGAAGGCCCAGATCCAGCAAGCGAGCTCCACCTTGCGCGGCGACGAGGCGAACCTGAGCTACACCAAGATCTATGCGCCGATGGCCGGCACCGTGGTCGCGCAAAGCGCCAAGCAGGGGCAAATGCTCAATGCCAATCAGCAGGCGCCCATCATCGTGCGCATCGCCGACCTCTCCACCATGACGATCCAGTCGCAGGTGTCCGAAGCCGACGTCTCGCGGCTGCGCGTCGGCATGGATGTGTACTTCACCACGCTCGGCAACGGACAGAAGCGCTGGCAAGGGAAGCTGCGCCAGATCAATCCGACGCCGGAGATCGTCAACAACGTCGTGCTGTACAACGCGCTGTTCGATGTGGCCAATCCGGACGGCGCGCTGATGACGCAGATGACCGCGCAGATCTTCTTCGTGGTCGCCAAGGCCGAGGACGCGTTGCTGGTTCCGCTGGCGGCCTTGCGTCCGGTCGGCGGCGCGCCGGGCAACACCAACGCAAGACGCAGCTCCGGCGCCGGAAATGCCAAGGACACGGGCGCGGCACGCACGCGCACCGCCATGAGCGCGAGCAGTGCAACCGATCCGCGAATGCAATTCGCCGGCGGCCGTGCTCGCGTGCGGGTGATGACCGCCGATGGCAGCACGCAAGCGCGTGAAGTCCGGGTCGGCGTGATGAACCGCGTGTCGGCCCAGGTGCTGAGCGGGCTCGAAGCCGGCGAGCAGGTCATCGTCGGTCAACGCAGCAGTGCTCCGGCGGCCGCACGCCCGGCCCGGTCCGCCACCCAGTCGATGATGCCACGGGGACGCATATGAGCTCGATCACCGTCAAGAACCGCCTCGAGTTGCCTGCCTCCCTTCTGCCTCCGGGAGACGAGCGAAACGTAAGCTCTCCTCTCCCTCCGGGAGA
>JBOIEI010000119.1:0-12481 GCA_050741055.1 Burkholderiales bacterium
GCCACGCTTCGGTCAGCTTCGGCGCGATGATGCGGGACATGATGTCGGTGCCCCCGCCGGGCGGGAATCCCACGATCATGCGCACCGGGCGATCGGGATAAGTGTCGGCGGGGCTGGCGGCAAATCCGGACGACCAGCCGGCAATCGAAACGACAGTCAACGCAAGCAGACGAAATCGCATGGGTTTTTCTCCTCCGGTCAGCGTCTATTAGCATGTCCGAGGGCTCGAGAAAAGGGGCAAGGCTCGATTTTCGAAGAATCCGAAGTAAACGCGCAGCCAGGCACATTTTCCAAGCGCGAAAAATCGAGCCTGGCCCCTTTCCCCGGCGTGGGCGAAGACGCGCGCATAGCGGCACGCGGCCCATCGAAAGCCCGCGCGTCGAAGTAGAATAGCGCCATGGCCGATCCGCGTTTCGTTCATCTGCGCCTGCACAGCGAATTCTCCGTCGTCGACGGCATCGTGCGGGTGGACGAGGCTGTCGAAAAGGCCGCGGCGGACGCCATGCCGGCGCTGGGTCTGACCGATCTCGCCAACGTGTTCGGCCTGATCAAGTTCTATAGCGCCGCACGCGACGCGGGCGTCAAGCCCATCGTCGGCTGCGACGCGTGGATCGCCAATCCGCAGGACCGGGAAAAGCCGTCGCGGCTTCTGCTCCTGTGCCAATCGCATGCGGGTTATCTGCGCCTGTCGGAGCTGCTGTCGCGCGCCTATCGCTTCAACCAGAGCCGCGGGCGTGCCGAGATCGATCCATCCTGGCTCGATGCCGCCTCCACGCAGGGCCTCATCTGTCTCTCGGGCGGCCCGTTCGGCGACATCGGCCGGGCGCTCCTGCACGAAAACGAGGAGCAGGCGCGGCGCAACGCGCAGCACTGGCGCAGCGTGTTCCCGAACCGCTTCTACCTGGAGGTGCAGCGCAGCGGCGATGCGCGCATCGATGCGCTGGCGCGACGTACGCTCCGGTTTGCCTCGAAAGAGCGCCTGCCCGCGGTTGCAACCCATCCCGTGCAGTTCATGCGCCCCGAGGATTTCCGCGCCCATGAGGCGCGGGTATGCATCGCCCAGGGCTACGTGCTGGGCGACTCGCGCCGGCCGAAAGCGTTCACCCCGCAGCAATACTTCAAGACTCAGGCCGAGATGGCCGAGCTCTTCGCCGATGCGCCCGAGCTGCTGGCCAACAGCGTCGAGATCGCCAAGCGCTGCAATCTCGCGATCGAGCTCGGCAAGAGCCGGCTGCCGCAGTTCCCGACCCCCGAGGGCGTGAGCCTCGAAGCGTACCTGCGCGAGCGCGCGCTCGACGGCTTCACTGCGCGCATGCGCGGCCTCTATCCCGATCCGGCCGAGCACGAGCGGGTGACTGCGCGTTATCGCGAGCGCCTCGAGTTCGAGCTCGGCATGATCGTGAAAATGGGCTTCCCGGGGTATTTCCTGATCGTCGCCGATTTCATCAACTGGGCCAAGTCCAACGGCATTCCGGTCGGTCCGGGACGCGGCTCGGGCGCGGGGTCGCTGGTCGCCTACAGCCTTGGCATCACCGATCTCGATCCCTTGCGCTACGACCTGCTGTTCGAGCGCTTCCTCAACCCCGAGCGGGTATCGATGCCGGATTTCGACATCGACTTCTGCCAGGAAGGCCGCGACCGCGTCATCGAGTACGTGCGCCAGAAGTACGGCGCCGACAGCGTGTCGCAGATCGCGACCTTCGGCACGATGGCCGCGCGCGCGGTGGTGCGCGACGTGGGGCGGGTGCTGGACCTCGGCTACAACTTCTGCGATCAGCTCGCGAAGCTGATCCCGTTCCAGCCGGGGAAGAACATCACGCTTGCGATGGCGCGCGAAATGGAGCCGCAGCTTGCCAGCCGCGAGCGTGGCGAAGAGGAAGTGGCGGACCTGCTGGAGCTGGCGGGAACACTCGAGGGCCTCACGCGCAACGTCGGCATGCACGCGGGCGGTGTGCTGATCGCGCCCGGAAAGCTCACCGACTTCTGTCCCGTCTACACCGCGCAGGGCTCGGAAGCGGTGGTGTCGCAGCTCGACAAGGACGATGTGGAGCAAATCGGGCTGGTGAAGTTCGATTTTCTCGGGCTCACCACGCTCACCATCCTCGACTGGGCGGTGAAGAACGTGCATGCGCTCGCGGCCGCCGGCATTGGCGTTGCGGAAGACGCGAGCTTCGATCTTGCGGCCGTGGCGTTGGATGACGCGGCAGCCTATCGCCTGCTCTCGAGCGGCAATACCACGGCGGTGTTCCAGCTGGAATCGCGCGGCATGCGCGATCTCATCAAGCGCGCGCGGCCCGACCGCTTCGAAGACATCATCGCCCTGGTCGCACTCTACCGGCCGGGGCCGATGGACCTCATTCCGGATTTCATCGACCGCAAGCACGGGCGGCAGAAGGTGGAGTATCTCGATCCGCGCCTGGAAACGATCCTGGGGCCGACCTATGGCGTCATGGTCTACCAGGAGCAGGTGATGCAGATCGCGCAGGTGATCGGCGGCTACACGCTCGGTGGCGCCGATCTGCTGCGGCGGGCGATGGGCAAGAAGAAGCCGGAGGAGATGGCGCAGCAGCGCGACATCTTCCTCGAAGGGGCGGTGAAGAACGGGCTCGATCAAGCGCGCGCGAACCAGTTGTTCGACCTGATGGAGAAGTTCGCCGGCTACGGCTTCAACAAGTCGCATGCCGCAGCCTATGCGCTGGTCGCTTACCACACCGCCTACATGAAAGCACATCACCCGGCAGCGTTCATGGCGGCCAACTTGTCGGCGGTGATGGACGACACCGACAAGGTGCGCACGTTCTACGAAGATGCGCGCGACGGCGGGCTCACCGTGCTGCCGCCGGATGTGAACGCCTCGGACTATCGCTTCGCCCCGGTCGATGCGCGCACGATCCGCTACGGCCTGGGCGCGGTGAAGGGGACGGGCGAAGCCGCCATCGCCAACATCGTCGAAGCGCGGCTGCGCGGCGGCACGTTCAACGGGCTGTTCGATTTCTGTAAGCGGGTCGATCGGCGCATCGTCAACCGCCGCGCGATCGAATCGCTGATCCGTGCGGGCGCGTTCGATGCGCTCGGGGCAGAGCGCTCGGCGCTGGCTGCAACCGTGGGACTGGCGATGGACGAGGCCGAGCGGGCGAGCCTCGCGGCCAACCAGGCGAGTCTCTTCGGTGCCGGAGATGCGGCCGCCGAGGAGTTGCCGCTGGTCGGGACCGCGCCCTGGGACGAGCGCCGGCGCCTCAAGGAAGAAAAGACGGCGCTCGGCTTCTACCTTTCGGGTCACCCCTTCAATGCCTACCGGCATGAGATCCGGCATTTCATCAAGAGCTCGCTCGCGACCGTGGCGGCCGGCACCGGGGGCTGGGATGCGGCGCAGAACACTCAGCTCCTAGCCGGCGTGATCGAATCGCTGCGCAGTCAGAACTCGCAGAGCGGGCGCATGATGATCGTGAACTTGAGCGACGGCGAGGCGAAGCTCGAGCTCACCGTCTACAGCGACGTGCTCGATCGCTGCCGCCGCCTGCTGGTCGAGGATGCGCTGATCGTGGTGGAAGCGAAGGTGCGCACGTTCCGGCGCACTAGCAACGGCAATGGTGACGGCAATGGCGCCGAGAGCGCTTCGGTGCGCGTGATCGCCGAGCAGGTGCTGGACCTCGATGCGGCCCGCAACCGCTTCGCGCGCATGATCCGCATCCGCTTGAACGGCGGCTCCAGCGGACCGAGGCTGCGCGAGCTGCTTGCGCCTTACCGGCCGGGCCCGTGCGCGGTCGCGATCCAGTACACCAACGCCGATGCGAGCTGCGAGATCCAGCTGCCCGAAGAGTGGCGAGTGAGCGCCGCCGACAATCTGGTCCAGTCGCTCGCCGAGTGGGTGAGCCGCCCGAACGTCGAAATCGTCTACGGCTAGCCGCGGCGCGACGCTCCTGGAAAGAACGGGCAGGATGCGCGCAAGGGGTGATTCAGTGCGCGAGCTGCTTTTCGATCGTGCGGATTTCCCGGCGCAGCACCTCGAGCAGTTCGCGCTGGCGGGTCGCGGTCATGCGCGCGGTGATGGCCGAGATGCTGATCGCGCCGATCGCCCGTGCGTTGGGATCGAAGATGGGCACGCCGATCGCAGTCACGCCCGAGAGCGTGCGCACGTCGTTCAGCACGTAGCCCGTCTTGCGCGCGCGCTTCACCATGTTCAGCAGCTCGGTGGCGGTCAGCCGGCCGTAGGTCGGCAGGCGGCTCGCGATGCGTTCGATCGTGCTTTCGACTTCCTCGTCCGGCAACGCGGTCAGAATCGCGAGGCTGCCCGCGCCCACCCCCAGCGGGCGGCGCACGCCCACATCGACCGTGAAGGTCTTGATGGGATAAGCGCCCTCCCGCCGATCGACGCACAGCGCATCATCGCCGCTGCGGATGCTGAGAAACGCGGTGTCGCCGGTTTCGGCGGCGATGCGATCGAGCGCATCGCTGCAGACATCGCGGATGTTGAAACGCGGCCCCGCGGTGATGCCGAGCTCGAACACGAGCGGCCCGAGGAAATAACGGCGCGATTGCGGGTCCTGTGATACCAGGTTCTCGGCCGTCAGGCACTTGAGCATGCGATGCACCGTGGGCCGCTGCAGGCCGGAGCTTTGCGCCACGTCGATCAGGCGCATGCCCTGGCGATTGCGCGCCGCCAGCTCGCGCAACAGGCGCGCGGCGCGCTGGATGCTCTGCGTGCCGGAGGGGGAGCGAGTGTTGCGTTGAGGAGGACTCACACGCGGGAACATCCGAACGTCGTCCTTCATTCGTTCACCATATGGAATAGATGTGATATCGGGGGCCGGATCGGAGCCGCTTCGGCGCCGGCAGCTGCGTCCGGTGTCGCTATAGTCGCACAGGTGGGGCGTCGTTTCCAGGCGTTTTCATATCCTGGACTTCATATCCTGGACTCGAGATGTGCGCGCCAGGGGTTCGGGAACGCGGGCGAGCGTGCGGCTCCGTGCGCGGCCGGTCTAGCGATGGTGGATGGCGGCGCTGGAGGCGGGAAAGCCGGTAGATCCGGTGGTCGCTGCTGCCACCGAGATCGCTGCCACCGCGCTGATCCTGCTGCGGCGATGATCGCTGCGTTCGCCGATGATCGCTGCGTTCGCCGATACGCGCCTCGCCGGCGGCGATCACTCGGTGGGGCGCGTTCCGAAATCCTCGAACTCGCCTTGCGCGGGCTCGACTTCCACGCGCTCGACCTGCGCGTTGCGCGGGCCATGGCGGGCCCATGCGATCATCTGCGCAACCGCTTCCGGCGTTCCCTGGATCAGCGCTTCGACCTTGCCGTCGAGGCGATTGCGCACCCAGCCGCGGATGCCGACCTCGCCGGCCTTGCGCGCCATGGCGTAGCGAAATCCGACGCCCTGCACCTGGCCGATGATAACGAGATGGCGGGTGTGATCCTGCATGCGTAGCGGCTCGGCTGCGTAGTCGTTGATTATAGCTATGTACCCGCCAGCCCTTTGCGGGTTTGCGGCATGCGAAGCGCGTTTGCTATCATCAAAGTAAACATCTGCGCCGTGCACGCTGGGCGGTACGCAGATCACGCTCCACAGTGGCCGGATCACACCGGCGCTCGGTCAACAATACAATACATACAGCCAGTCGATCTCCCGAGCCAGCCCCATGGATCCAACCGCCCTTCCGTCCGTCGAAATAGCGGTCGGGATCGCGGTGCTCTGGATGCTGGCGGCGGCGCTCAGCCTGCTCGAGTCCGAGCGCCTGCGCCTGGTCGATCGCGTGTTGTTTCCCGCGGCGGCGCTGGCATCGCTGGTACTCGCCGTCGTCGCCGTGTGCGCGATCGCGCAACCCGCGCAGACGCTCGTTCTGCCGCTCGGCCTGCCCGGTCTGCCGTTCCATTTGCGGCTCGATCCCCTGGGCGGGTTCTTCCTATTTCTCCTCGGCATCGGTTCGGCAGGTATCTCGATCTATGCCACCGGCTACTTCGAGCGCGAAACGCCGCAGCGCCTGCGGTTGATCGGTCTGCAGTACCACGCCTTCCTCGCCGCCATGGCGCTGGTGGTGCTGGCCGACGATGCGTACCTGTTCATGGTGGCCTGGGAGAGCATGGCGATCGCCTCGTACTTTCTCGTGACCACCGACCATCGCCTGCCCGAGATTCGCAGCGCCGGATTCCTGTATCTGCTGATCGCACATGTCGGCGCCATTGCCCTGCTGCTTTGCTTCGGCATTCTGCAGGGCGGCGGCGGCCTGGACGCGTACACATTCGATGTATTGCGCCGCGCCGAACTGACGCCGTTCTGGGCGACGGTCGCCTTCGTGCTCGCCTTTGCCGGGTTCGGCGCGAAGGCGGGCATGATGCCGCTGCATGCCTGGCTGCCGGAGGCGCATCCCGCGGCGCCTTCGCCCGTGTCGGCGCTGATGAGCGGCATCATGTTGAAGACGGCCATCTACGGCATGGTGCGCGTGTTCTACGATCTGATCGGCAACGTTACCTGGCAGTGGGGCTTGACGGTCGCGATCACCGGCGCGCTCACGGCGCTGTTCGGCGTGCTGTATGCGTTGATGCAGCACGACCTGAAGCGACTGCTCGCCTATCACTCGGTGGAGAACATCGGCATCATCCTGATCGGCATCGGGCTGTCCATGGTGTTCATCGCCACGGGCCACCCGGAAGCCGGGGCGCTGGGGCTGATCGCGGGCCTGTACCACACGCTCAATCACGCCATCTTCAAGGGGCTGCTGTTCCTCGGCGCGGGCTCGATTCTGCACGCGACGGGACTGCGCAATCTGAACGACATGGGCGGGCTCATCCGCCGCATGCCGGCCACCGCCACCTATTTTCTCGTGGGCGCACTTGCGATCTCGGCGCTGCCGCCGCTCAACGGCTTCGTATCCGAGTGGCTGACGTATCAGGCGGCGCTGCAGGCCGCGCTGCTGGCCGACGGCGTGCTGCGCAGTCTCGTGCCGCTGCTGGCCGCCATGCTCGCGCTCGCCGGGGCGTTGACGGCGATGTGTTTCGTCAAGGTGTACGGCATTGCCTTTCTCGGCCAGCCGCGCGAGCCGCGGCATGTGCCCGACGCGAGCCACCGGGGCGGCGATGCCGGTTTTCATGAGCGCATCGGCATGGCCTGGCTCGCGCTCTGGTGCGTGGTCCTGGGTATTTTTCCGAGCACCGTGGTGGGCCTGCTCGACCGCGTCGCCGTCGCGGTCATGGGCAGCGGCCTGCCGCGGGCGGCGCTCGATTCCGGCTGGCTATGGCTGGTGCCGGCACGGGCCGAGCAGGCGAGCTATGCGCCGGTGATCTTCCTCATCACGATCCTGGTCGTGTTCGGGCTCACGTTCGCCGGCGTGCGCTGGATCTGGCACGGCCGCCTGCGCCGCTCGGCCCCCTGGGATTGCGGCTTCCCCGAACAGAGCGCGCGCATGCAGGATACGGCCGATGCGTTCGGACAGCCGATTCGCTGGATCTTCGGCCCGATCTATCGCATTCGGCGCCGCGTTCCCGCGCCGGACGATCCGCAGCCCCGGTTCGAGCTCCATGTCGAAGACCGCCTTTGGTACGCGCTCTATCTGCCTGTCGCGCGCATGGTGGAGTATGTCTGCGCGCGCGTCAGCTTGCTGCAGCAGGGACGAATCAGCATCTACCTGCTGTATAGCTTCGTCACTCTGATCGCGTTGTTGCTGTTCGTGCGATGATCGATAGCGCCGGCATCGCATTCCAGATCGTCCAGTCGATCTTCGTGGCGGCGACCGCACCGTTGCTGCTCGGTTGGGTCAACCAGTGTCGCGCCTGGCTGCAGAACCGCTCCGGGCCCGGCGTGCTGCAACCCTACTACGTGCTGCGGCGCTTGTTCCACAAGGAAGCGGTGCTGGCCGAGAACGCCTCGCCGCTGTTCTGGGCGACGCCGTATATCCTGTTCGGCTGCATGTGGCTTGCGGGCGGGATCGTGCCGGTGCTGGCGACCGACCTGCCGTTCGCGCCGGCTGCCGACATCATCGCGCTGGTCGGGCTGTTCGCGCTCGCACGCGTGTTCGTCTCGCTCGCCGCCCTCGATATCGGCACCGCGTTCGGCGGCCTGGGCGCGCGCCGGGAAATGCTGGTAGGGTTCCTGGCCGAGCCGGCGATGCTGATGACACTTTTCACCGCTGCGTTCATCAGCGGCTCGACCCAGCTCACGACCATCGTGGAATCGCTGGCGCACCGCGAGTTCGCCATCCACCCGAGCCTCGCCTTCGCGGCGGTTGCCTTCCTCATGGTGCTGCTGGCGGAGAACGCACGCATTCCGGTGGACAATCCGGCGACCCATCTCGAGCTCACGATGATTCACGAGGCGATGATTCTCGAGTACTCGGCACGCCACCTGGCGCTGATCGAGTGGGCTTCGGCGATCAAGCTCTACGTCTACATGGCCATCGGCATCGCGCTGTTCGTGCCGTGGGGAATCGCGGAAGGCAGCGACTGGGGCGCATTGCCGTTCGCGCTGCTGGCGCTGCTGGTCAAGCTGGCGATAGCCGGGGCGGGACTGGCGCTGATCGAGTCGGTGTCGGCGAAGTTCCGTGTCTTCCGCGCGCCGGAATTTCTCTCCACGGCATTCCTGCTGGCCGTGCTCGGCATGCTGATCCACTTTCTCGTCAGGCAGTGAGATGTCCGCGCCCCTGAGCCAGCAAGTGGTGAATCTGCTCGCAGCGACGCTGCTCCTGATCGCGTTCGCCATGCTCTCGCAGCGGCGCGTGCTCTCGCTCATTCGCCTGTTCGCCTGGCAGGGGCTGGCGCTGGCAGCCTCGACCGCGATCGTTGCCCACGGTATGAATCAGCCGCACCTGTACATCTCGGCCGCCATGACGGCGGTCCTGAAGGTGCTGTTCCTGCCGTGGTTCCTGCACAAGCTGATCGACCGGCTGAACGTGCGCTGGGACGTCGAAACGCTCATCAATATCCCGGCCACCATGCTGGTGGGCATCGGGCTCGTGATCTTCGCCTTCGCCCTGGCCACCCCGATCTCCGAGATGGCGAGCACGATCACCCGCTCCACGCTCGGCATCGCGCTGGCGAGCGTGCTGCTGTCGTTCCTGATGATGATCGTGCGGCGCAAGGCCGTGCCGCAGGTGATCGGATTTCTCGCCATGGAGAACGGTTTGCTGTTCGCCGCCACCAGCGCCACCTACGGCATGCCGCTGGTGGTGGAGATGGGCGTCGCGCTCGACGTGCTGGTGGGCGCGTTCGTCTTCGGCATCTTCTTTTTCCATATCCGCGAGACGTTCGACTCGCTCGACATTCGCCACATGGAAAAGCTCAAACAGGACTAGGCGCTTGGAAATCCTATGGGTGCTCGCGATTCCGCTCCTCGGCGCGGCGGTGCTGGCGCTGGGCGGCCATCGCCGCTGGGCGGCGGAGGTCAACAGCGTCTTCAGCCTCGCTACCTTCGTCGCCTCGGCGCTGCTGGTGGCGCGGGTCGTCAGTAGCGGGCCGGCGACCGCGTTCAACGAGCAGTTCTTCGTCGACCCGTTCAACGTCTTCCTGGTCGCGCTGACGGCGCTGGTCGCGTTTACCACGGCGCTGTTCAGCCGCCCCTACATGCGCATCGAGCAGGATCACGGACGCGTGACGGCGGCTCGGCTGCGGTTGTATCACTGCGCCTACCAGCTGTTCACGTTTACGATGCTGGTTTCGCTCCTGACCAACAACGTCGGCATCCTGTGGGTCGCGATGGAGGGCGCGACGCTTTCCACCGTGCTGCTGGTGAGCCTGTATCGCACGCCCGAGAGCCTGGAGGCGGCCTGGAAGTACTTCATTCTTTGCGGCGTGGGCATCGCGCAGGCGCTGTTCGGCACGATTCTGTTGTATTTCGCCGCGGAGAAGGTACTCGGAGGAGGCACGATCTCGCTGCTGTGGACGCATCTGTACGAGGTGCGCCACCAGCTCGAGCCGACGGTGCTCTCGCTCGCCTTCGTCTTCCTGCTGGTGGGCTATGGCACCAAGGTGGGCCTCGTTCCCCTGCACAACTGGCTGCCCGACGCGCACGCCGAGGGCCCGACGCCGATTTCGGCGGTGCTGTCGGGACTGCTGCTCAATGTCGCCTTGTATGCCGTGGTGCGCAGCAAGGTGCTGGTCGACGGGGCGCTTGGCAGCAACTTTTCCGGCGGTCTCATGATGGGCTTCGGCCTGCTCTCGGTGGTGGTCGCGGCGCTGTTCCTCTCGCGCCAGCGCGACATCAAGCGCATGTTCGCCTATTCCTCGATCGAGCACATGGGCATCATCACGTTTGCCTTCGGCATGGGCGGGACCGTGGCGGCGTTCGCCGGCCTGCTGCACATGACGGTGCATTCGCTCACCAAGTCCGCGATCTTCTTCACCGTGGGCCACGCGGCGCAGAAGACCGGCACCCAGACCATGAGCGATATCCGCGGGCTCATCGAAACCAATCCCGCCATCGGCTGGGGGCTCCTGCTCGGCACGCTCGCGATCCTGGGCGTGCCGCCGTTCGGCGTGTTCGCGGCCGAGTTCATGATCCTGACGACCGCCATGCACGAACACTCGTGGTCCACGCCGTTCTTGTTGTTCGCGCTGGGCGTGGCATTCGCCGCCGTGTTCAGCAAAGTGCAGCCAATGGTGTTCGGCGAAACGACCGCGAAGCGCCTGCCGCATCAGCCCGCGCTGCTGCCGGTATTCCTGCATCTCGCCCTGGTGCTGTTGCTCGGGCTCTACATTCCGCCGTACCTGGAGCAGTGGTATCGCCAGGCGGCAGCGTTGATCGGCTAGACCCATGGCGAGCACGATGAATGCCGTAAGCGACCTGCCGACTCAGCCCATTCCGGGTGCGGTGAGCGCCCGGTTCGCGCACGTTTCGGCGGATCAACTGCGCGCGGCGTGCGACCGCGCCAAGGCCGACGGTGGCCGTCTCGTGGCGTTGTGGGGTTGTGACGATACCGACCTCGGGCGAGGCTTTGCGCTCAACGTCGCGCTCGCGGTCGGCGAAGGTCTGCTCTGCTTGCGCTTGCCGCTACCGGCCGAGCATCCACATTACGCCAGCATCGCGGATCTGTTTCCGGCCGCGACCCGCATGCAGAGGGCGGCCTACGACCTGCTCGGCCTGCATGCCGACGGCAGCCCCGATGCGCGCAAATGGCTGCGTCACGGTGCGTGGCCGGGTGGAACCTTTCCGCTGCGCAAGAGCTTTCCGATCGATGCGGCGCTCGAGCCGGCCGACGATCGCTATCCGTTCGTTCGCGTCGAGGGCGAGGGCGTGCACGAGATTGCGGTCGGTCCGGTGCATGCCGGAACCATCGAGCCCGGGCACTTTCGCTTCTCGATCGTGGGCGAAGTCGTGTTGCGGCTGGAGCAGCGCCTGGGCTACAAGCACAAGGGCATCGAGAAGCGTGCCGAAGGCATGGCGCTCGAGCAATGCGCGCGGCTTGCCGGACGCGTGAGCGGCGACTCGACCGTGGCGTATGCGTGGGCTTACGCACAGGCCGTGGAAAGCATCGTCGAGGTGCAGGTGCCGGCGCGGGCGCTATGGCTGCGGGCCATCGCGCTGGAGATCGAGCGCCTGCACAACCACCTGGGCGATCTCGGCTACCTGGGCAACGACGTCGCGCTCGCGTTCGGTTTCTTCCAGTTCTGGCGCCTGAAGGAGCTGGTGCTGCGCCTGAACGCGGCTCTGTTCGGCCATCGTTATCTCATGGACTACATCGTGCCGGGCGGCGTGGCGCGCGATCTGCCGCTCGAAGGTCCGCAGCAGCTGTTCGAGCTGGCGGCAACGATCGAGTCGGAAGTGAGCGTCCTGCGCGGCATCTATGACGAGCACGCCGGCGCGCAGGATCGCTTCATCGGGGCCGGTCGCGTGACGCCCGAGCTGGCGCAACAGCTGGGTCTTACCGGCTTGCCCGGCCGCGCCAGCGGGCTCGCCCGGGACCTGCGCGTCGATCATCCGGTCGCACCCTACGACCAGCTCGATGTACGCATGGCCACCCACGACCAAGGCGATGTCGCGGCGCGCGTGTCGGTGCGCTTCGACGAGGTGTTCGAATCGTTGCGCCTTATCCGCGCAATGCTCGGTCGGGCGACTGCGGGAGCGGTGCACGAACCCGTGCCCGCTGCGCCGGACGGCGGATTCGGCATAGGGCTGGTCGAGGGCTGGCGCGGCGAGGTCCTGGTGGCGCTCGAAACCGGCGCCGGCGGGTGCGTGCGGCGCATGCATCCGCACGATCCGTCGTGGCAGAACTGGCCATTGCTCGAGCGAGCCGTGATCGACAACATCGTCCCCGACTTTCCGCTCATCAACAAATCGTTCAACCTCAGCTATTCGGGACCGGATCTGTAGATGTTCAAGCTGGTGCGTCAGATCGTGCGCGCGGGCATCTGCACCGAAGCGCCGCCCGATGCCGGCGCGCTCCAGGCCGGCGCTTCGGCACTTCACCAGGAGGTCCTCACGATCCTCGGCCGCGCGCTGGCGATCCGTCAGGTCGACGCCGGCTCCTGCAACGGCTGCGAGCTGGAGATCCACGC
>JBOIEI010000120.1:0-4646 GCA_050741055.1 Burkholderiales bacterium
GATGAAGACGCGCCGTATGGAAGGAGCTGCCAGTCGGGCGAAGCTCTCGGCATCGAGCGTCAGGTCCGGATGCGGCGGCCCGGAAATCAGGGCGAGCCGAGCATCGAGCACCCGAAAGCGGATACGGACGGGCTTGCCGAGGAATCCGTAGCGTTCGGAGAATTGCGCGATGCCCGAACGCTCGGACCGGATCGCCTGCGCCGGCAGCACGAGATCGAGCCATTCCGAAAGCACGCCGCGGTTCTGTTCGATGAGCTTGCTGTGTACGCCGGGGACGTCGATCTGGCGCAGATACACGCCGGGCTGCGGATGCAGAACGATCCATGCCACCACGCCCAGCAGCCGCTCGAAGTCGTCGGCCAACGCGAGCGCGTGCAGCGGGCGGCGGGCGAGCCAGGGCAGCAGCTCCGGTTGCCGCGCGCGCGTCGCTTCGACCAGGGTGTCGTAGCGATTCGCCTCGGCGCGCTTGCCGATCAAAGCGAGCGCCGTCTGCCGATCATCGACCCAGACCGACTGCGGCACGCGTTGCAAGCCGAGCACGCGGTGATTCACCTCTCGCCACTCGATCCTGACCTGCGCAGTCGCGGAGAGCTCCGCGATCCAGGCGCGCACGGCCTCGAACTGCGCCGAGAGCTCGGCGGAGCCCGGTCCCTTGAGCATGAGCCGCAGGGGAAACCGCACCTGCCCGTCGCCGGCAGCTCGCAATAGCTCGCCGCGATCCCACAGCCGCCGGAGCTGCGTCCTGAGATCGCCCGGTGTAGTCCAGCTCATGCGGCGAACTCGGCGCGGCGGGCGCGGTACTCCTCAATAGTGAGATTGCGCAGCATCGACGCCTGCCCGCCCTCGTTGTGGACGAAGCCGACGGCGGCGACGAAGGGCTCGATGACGTGGATTTTCTGCAGCGGCGTGACGATCAGGAGCTGCAGATTCAACTTCTGGAACAGCGTCAGACCGTACTGCGCCGAATCGTCGGAGCCGCGGCCGAACGCCTCGTCGATCACGACGAAGCGAAACGAGCGCGAGCGCACCGCCCCCCACTCGAGCCCGAACTGATAGGCGAGGCTCGCGGCGAGAATCGTGTACGCGAGCTTCTCCTTTTGCCCGCCGGACTTGCCGCCCGAATCGGAGTAGTGCTCGTACTCGCTTTTGTCTTCCCGCCAGCGCTCGCTCGCAGCGAACAGGAACCAGTTGCGCACGTCGGTCACCTTGGCGCTCCAGCGCTTGTCGAGCTCGGAGAGCCCCTCGCGGCCGCGGAAGCGATCGATGATCGCCTTCACCTGCAGGAACTTCGCTTCCGAGTACTGCGCATCGTCGGAGCCGGTCAGCGCACCTTCGGTGCATGCTCGCAGATCCGCCTGAAAGTCGCGGATCTCCGCATCCAGACTCGGCTGCGATTCGAGCACGATGAAGCGCCCGGGGTTGTAATCGATCTGATCGAGCGACTGGTTGATGCGCCCGATGCGCTCTCGAATCGTCTCGCGGCTGCGTGCGAGCACCGCGTTGAAATTGGCGATCTCGTTGATGGTGTTGACGTTGAGCAGCTCCTTGAAGCGGGCCTCGAAGCGCGGCAGGTCGTCGGCATCGAGGCGCTCGAGGAGCCCGCGATATTCAAAAGCCGCTTCGAGGGCCGCGTCGAACTCGGCCGTCTCCAGCTTGTAGGCCTCCTTGAAGGCCGCCATCGCCTTGATGATGCGCTCGGAGAGCCGCTCCAGGCGCTTGCTCTCGGCGTCCATGCGCTTCTGCAGCGCGTCACGCAGCTCGTGCTCACGGTTGTCGCACGACTCGACCGAGAGCTGATGCTCGCCGAGCACCTCGGCGCGCAGCGCTTCGAGCCGCGCGCGCAGCTGGTCGGCGATTTCCGTCGCCAGCAGTGCGGTATCCGCACGCAGCATCTGCGCGGCCTCGGTCTTGGCGTCGACACTGCCCAGTTCCTTGTCGATCGCCGATAGCGACTGTTCGGTCGCTGCGAGCGTGGCCTGCGCCGAATCGAGCTGGGCAGTGAGCTCGCGCAGTGCATCGCTGGCCGCTTCGAGACGCGCCTTTTCGTCTTGCAGGTGAGCGATCGTCGTCGCGCAGACCTGCCAATCCATTTCCTGGAAATCCTGAAACTGCGCCGCCGCAACCAGCGCTTCGAGCTGCTGGCGCAGCTTCGATTGTTCAGCTTGCGCCTGGGCGATCTCGTGAGCGATATCGCCCAGGCGCCGCTCCAGCGCTCGGCGCTGCGCGTCCAGGGCCGCAATCTTGGCCGTGTTGCTCCAGCCCAGCACGTAGCGGCTGCGGTCTTCGAGCCGGTGCCGGTCGTCCTTCTCGTGCCGCTCGCCCGGCGCCTTGATCTGGCCGGCGCGGGTGAGCGCGCGCACCTCGCGCCGGAACTGCTCCTGCGTCTGGCAGCAGGCGTAGTCGAAGCGATGACCGAGCTCGCGCTCGAGCCAGCCGTAGAACGCCGAATCGGGCTTGACCGCGAGCCTGCGCACCAGCGAATCAGGATGCGGCTGCGGAGCATCCGCCACACGCGGCGGGCGCACACGGAAGTAAACCAGGCGAGCGGCGAGATGCGTGCGGTCCACCCAGGCCGCCACGTCGGCGTAGTGCGCTTCGGGCACGAGCAGAGACAGGCCGAAATTGTGCAACACACGCTCGATCGCGCCTTCCCACTCGGCTGCCTCGTCGCGCACCTGGATGAGCTCGCCGGCGAACGGCATCGCCTCCTCGTCGAGGCGCAAGGCGGTACACAGCGCCTCGCGCATCGCGACCTGCGCCAGGGGGATGTTGTTGCGCCGGGCCTTCAAGCTCGCGATCTCCGCCTTGAGCGCATCGTGCTCGCGCTTGCCCTCGCGCAGCGACACGCCCCATTCGGTGATCCGGTTCTGCAGCTGGCCTTCCTGGTCGCCGAGGCGCTCGCGCCGCTCGCCCAGGAGGATCTTCTGCGCGAGAAAAGCGGTCTCGTCGCCGGCCGCCGTCTCGCCGAGGGCTCGCATGAGGTCCGCATAGCGGTCGGCGCGCTGCCGGCGCCGATCGCGCTCGCGCTCCTGGTCGCGGATCTGCCCGGCGAGCTGCTCCAGCCGATCGCCGCCCTGCTCGGCCGCGGCGCGCTGTAACCGACCCACGTCGGCGCGTTGCCGATCGCGCTCTTCCTCGCGCCGCGCTTTGTGGGCATCCAGGCGCGCGCAATCTTCGGCGAGGAGCTGCAGCCGACGGTCGAGCAAGGCGAGCTTCAGACCCGCGAAGTAGGGCTTCAACGCCTCGCGGCAGGCACGCATCTGCTCGATCTCGGCCGCAAGCTCGCCGTGCCGGTCGCAATCGGCCACCAAGGGCGTCAACAGCTCGACCTGGCGCTTGGCCTTGAGCACGGCCTCGTGCGCCCGGTTGAGATCGTTGAAGTGTCCGATCAGTGCCTCGATGCGAGACCCCACGTCGAGCGCCTCGAGCATGTGGGCGCGCACGAAATCGGTGAGGTTGCCCACCGATTTCATGGAAACGGTCTGGTGGAAGAGCTCCAGCGCCTGCTCGTTCTCGATGCCGAGGCGGCGCCGGAACCACGCCGCGTACTTCGGGAACGTCGTTTCGACCTCGACCTTGCGCGCACGCAATCGCCTGCGCAGCTGGGCGATATCGGTACCGAATTGGGCGAAGTCCTCGGCAATGGAAAGCTCGCGTTCCGCGCACGCGAAGAGCCGCTCGGGCTGGCCCTGCGGCTCCTTCATCCAGAAGACCTGCGCGAGCGTGACGGTCTGGTCGTAGGCAGCGTTGCGGAACACGCCCAGGATCGCCGAGTAGCTGTTGGGATCGCGCAGCGACACGGGCTTGGCCACGCCCGTGACTTCATTGCGCTCGGATTTGTAGTGGCCGAGCACGTAGGAGCGCAGCGTGCGCTCGCGGCTTTCCGCCCCGGCCGCCTTGTTGTAGGCGACCCGGTGCGCGGGAATGAGCAGCGTGGTGATGGCATCGACCAGGGTCGACTTGCCCGAGCCGATGTCGCCGGTCAGCAGCGCATTGCGGCCGCCGAGCGCAAGGGTCCAGACGCGCTTGTCGAAGGTGCCCCAGTTGAATACTTCGAGACGCTCGAGACGAAAGCCGACCAGGCTGTCGTCGGCGACGAAGTCGAGACCGAGCACGCGCGGCTCATTCATCGTCCGCGCCTTGCGCTTGCGTCTCGCCCCCGGCGAGCTGGCGCTGATAGACCGCCAGGCGTGCATCGAATTCGGCCAGCCACTGCGCGTCGACGAAGGCCTTGAGGATCCGGCGCACTTCGAAGCTCGGCGGACCGCTGGTGGTTTTCAGGCGGCGCAGGAATCCGAGCTCCGCCACCCGGTTGATATGCGTCTCGATTTGATCGATGAGCCTCGCCTCGTTGCTGCTGGCTGGCAGGAATACGCGCACGAGCTCGACGATGTCGTCGCGCGAGAGCACCAGCCGGGTATCGGCGCCGCCCGCATCGAACTCCGCGAGCTTCTTGCGCAGGAGCGCAGCCAGCAGGCTCACCGGAAACGAGAGCGGACGGCGGGCGACGAGCCGCGGCATCCTCGGTGCCGCTTCGTCATCGCCGGGATCGGAGCGGCTGCGCAGGAACGCTTAGCCCTCCGCCTCGTCGAGCTCGAGCTCCAGCCCGAGCACCGCCACGTTGTCGCGCACGCGCGCCTGCAGGT
>JBOIEI010000121.1:0-6486 GCA_050741055.1 Burkholderiales bacterium
CGCGCGAGCCGAGCACCACGCAGGCGATGCACAACGCATACGATTTCACGAGCTCCTCCTCCTTATGTTTATGTACTGCATCCCCGCCGGGATCGGCGGCCTCTGCGGGCCGTTTCACCTCTCCGCACGCGCGCCCCCTGCCAGCCGGGGAACGCGCCCGAGTCGAACCGAGTTTATACCTGGCGGACGCCCTGGCGCACAAACACGCCCGCGTATCGAGCTCAATCCCAAACGCTGCGATTGCAGATCGGCGCTCGGCGAGCACCGCGCGCAGCGCTTTCAAGCCTTCGTCTTCGCCCGGCCGAACGGTAAATTCAACACAACGGTGAATTCAACACAATGCGTTGGCGGGTTGTCCCGAGTCGGCGCCGTCTTCGGACTCAGCCTTCCGCGGGGTGAGTCGCGGAGCACGACTCGGCATTTCCCGCTATTTGTCGGGGTTCGCTTTGTCCGTGCTCCTCATGTGCTCCTTGACGCGCTCGGCGACCGCGGGATTGGTCTCCGTCTGGCTCATGATCACTTTGTACTTATCGACGCTCATCCCTTCTTTCTCGACCGCGCGGACCATCTCCTGCGATGCCGTTTTCCGGATTTGCTGCTGTTCTTCGGGCGACGTGGCGCTTTCGAGCTTCGGCACGTAGGTGTCGTTGATGCGCTGCACCTCGAGCACGGCGACCGCGAACGACTTCAATTCTGAATCGCTGAAGCTGGACGCAGATTGTTCAGCCGGCGGCTGCAGGGTCCCTTGGGGGAACACTGCCAGGGGGCAGGCGAGACCGACCAAGCCGAGCACTAGCGAAAGAACGCGAGTCTGGATCTTCATGAATTAGCTCTCCTATCCGTATGCTTGAGGTGACGACGGGGTAGGCAGCTTCTCGCGGCCAGCCGAGCAGTCTCGCAAGGACTGCGGCTGCGCAGCAGAAGTGCGTTCATTGCCATTGCACTGAGCAGGCCCGTCGCCGCGCCGCTCGCCTCGGAACATCATGAAACACTCGCGAGCGCAGCCCCGACAACGGGCGTCCGGCAAAGACGACAGGTAAGTCCAGCGCACGAACGCTCGTCCATTACTTACTGAACGCTCTTTAAGCATTCGCTGAGAATTCATCACCCATCCGGTAGTCCTTCCGTCATGAGGATCGGCTGAAATGTCGCGAGCGATCTTCCAACAGGAGACCTTGCGATGAAGTCAAAAGTGCTTTTGGGCAGCAGCGCTACAATCGCCGCGCTGGACAGCATACAAATGAGTGAGCTCGAGCGCGAACGTGCGCGACAGATTGCGCGAAGAGCGGAGGAGCTTGTCTGCCTCTCTTTCGCGGCTGGTCGTGTACCGGGCCTGCTGATAGCTCGACTGAGGCGCCTTCTGCGTCGCGAAGTCCCCATCCACTCCACGCCGAGATGATGTAGCGCGCGAGCGCCGGCCGGCTATACGTTTCGTTTACCGCGCCACTGCAGGCAACCCTGGGGGGCGCGCTTGCAACCTTACTCAATCGGGGACGAAGGTGTCGCTGCAAGCACGCGAAACGGCTCCAGCTGAAATCCTGCACGATGCAGGTTTCCCCCTCACCACCACTTGTGAATCGCGAAGATGGAGATGGCAATCAGCGAAACCGCCGCCGGCACCCATGCCATTTCGTTGCAGCCCGAACACTGCCACACTTCCCGCCACGTCACTCGGGCAGTCAGCGCATCCCCGAGCCTCGGGCCATCGTAGGGGCGTCCTTCCCGGAGAAGGTATTCGACCCGGCGCGAACGATCGATTGCCCGACGCAGGGCAACTCTGTGGCTCACCTCAACGGCGAAGAACGCGAACACGACCAGGTATGCGATGTAGAGAAGCGTCCATTCCGAGAGCCGCGTCCTGGCGTCGAAGATCGCCG
Source organism: Burkholderiales bacterium (assembly GCA_050741055.1). Lineage (GTDB taxonomy): Bacteria > Pseudomonadota > Gammaproteobacteria > Burkholderiales > WYBJ01 > WYBJ01. Next base: position 1,878 of record JBOIEI010000121.1, read on the forward strand.
TGCCGAGAACAACGAGCACCACGTAGCAGTAGCCACGCATCTGGAAGACGAGACGCTCTTTTCGCGCCACGATGCTTTGGAGCAGCCTCCACTCCTCGAGGGCCTTCGCTTCCGCATCCATTGATCCTCGCCCCTCTGCCTGAGACAGCATCACACGCCTCCGTTATCGGCGCGAATGCTGCGATTCTTTATCGACGCAGATGCAACGCTGCCGCGATCGTCGGCACAAGGCACGAACGGTTGTAACGAAACCAGGCCACGATCGGTACACCCATCGAAGCAAGGAGCATTTGTCATGGAGCGGACCGAAATGATTCGTCGACTGGTCGACGCGACCATCGAGAGTGGCCTGAAGGGAGGCGATCTGCGTTGGCTGCGAGAGATCCTCAGCAACGGTTTTCCCGGTTTCGGCCGTCTTGCGGATGCGGGACTTGCGCGCGAGATGGAATTGCGCGGTCTGCTGGAGTTCGACGAGCCGGAGCCGGACATTGACTTCGACGACGATCCAGATGCCGGCGACGAGGACTACGACGAAGCAGTGCGCTCCGTCATGCTGTCGGGCATGGTGATCGTGGAGGGCCTGGATGCGCGCGTCTTTACTTCGACCGGACGTTCGCGCGGCTAGCGAAGGCACGAACGTAGCAGCGTGACGAAGCGCTCGAGCGACGGCGTACGTATGCCGCGCAGCTTCGCTTCATCGTCCCGGCGACGCAGACGGAGGGCATCCGCCGCGAAAGGGCGCGTCACGATCGCATCCAGCGTGAGCCCCACGCCGGCTTACCTCAAATGAACACCCGGCGTACCCGCGCCGATACGAGGTCGATGGCGGTTACCGTGACGATGACGATGATCATGACCGCGCAGGTCTCGGCATAGTAGAAGCCGCGAATGTTCTCCCACAGGATGATGCCGATGCCGCCGGCGCGCACCATGCCGACCACGGAGGCCGAGCGCACGTTGGCCTCGAAGCGGTACAACGAGTACGAGATCCAGAGCGGCATGACCTGCGGCAGCACGCCGTAGACGATTTCCTCGAGCGGGTTGGCGCCGGTAGCGCGAATGCCTTCCACGGGCTGCGGATCGATCGCCTCGACCGCCTCGGAAAAGAGCTTGGCGAGCGTTCCGGTGGTATGGATCCAAAGGGCCAGCACTCCTGCAAAGGGACCCAGGCCTACGGCGACGACGAACAGCATCGCGAACACCATTTCGTTGATGGCCCGCGCGGCGTCCATCATCCGCCGCACCGGCTGGCGGATCCACACGGGCGCGATGTTGGACGACGACGCGAGCCCGAGCGGGATGGCCGAGACGATCGCCAGCGCCGTTCCCCACAGCGCGATCTGCAGAGTGACGACCATTTCCTGCAGGTACAGCCGCCACTGGCCGAAATCGGGCGGAAAGAAATCCGCCGCGTAGCGGGCCATGTTGTCCGCGTCGCGCACGATGTCGAGCGGACGCATGTCCGCGCCCTGCCAAGAGCCGGCGAGCAGTGCAGCCAGCAGGCCCCAGCCGAACAGGGTCAGGAGCCTGGGCGCGCGCGCCGCCTGCGATGGCGCGTGAAGCGCGCCCGTGGTTACGGTCATCCCCGCTTCCTTTGCGGCTACTTCTGCGCGAGCTGCTGGTTCAGCTCCGCGAGCCGGCGCTCGATTTCCGCCAGCTTCGCCTTCTTCTCGGCCTCGTCCATGGCGCCATTGGCCTCGACCTTCGTCTTCTCGCGGAATAGCTCGAGCTGGCGGATCGGCACGAGCTGCCGGTTGCTCGACTGCTGGAAACCGGAAAGCTTGGAAAGCCTCATGAGCGCAGCCTTCTCCTGCTGCCCGCCCTGGCCATAGGCGTAGAAGAACTCGCGTACCTTCGCCTTGGTGGCCTCGGGCATGTCCTTGCGCATCACCAGCGGGTCCAGCGGGATGAGTGGCGAGGTCCAGACCACGCGAATGGCATTGAACTTCTCGGGAAAGCGCTCCTTGATCTTCTGCAGGTTCTCGCTGTTGTTGGTCGCCACGTCGACCTGCTTGTTCGCGACCGCGAGCGCGTTCGCCTCGTGGTTGGCATTGCGCACGACCTTGAACAGGCGTTTCGGATCGGCCTTGTTCACCGCGAACACGTAGTAGCTCGGCACCAGGAACCCCGAGGTCGAGTTCGGATCACCGTTGCCGAAGGTGAGGCTCTTGCCTTGCGCGAGTACGTCTTCGAGCGTCTTCAGCGCGCTGTCCTTGTGCACGATGAGGTGCGAGTAGTACCCTGCGTGCCGTCGGCGTTGACCATCTGCGCGAACACTTCGCCACTGGCACGGTCGACCGCCTCGATCGCCGACTTGTTCCCGAACCAGGCGACCTGCACCTTGTTGAAGCGCATGCCCTCGATGATTCCGGCATAGTCGGAGGCGAAGAACGCGTTGACCTTGTAGCCGGTCTTCGCGGCCAGCGCATCCAGGATCGGTTTCCAGTCCTGCTTGAGGTTTTGCGAAGACTCCGTGGAGATGACGCCGAAGTCGATCTCCTTCAGCTCCTGCGCCGACGCCGCTGCGGCGACCGCGCACAGGGTCAAGGCGGCGAACCATCGTTTGATCATGTCGACTGCTCCTTCCTGGTTGGATGTTGCACGAGGCCCGGACGCACTACGCATAAGCAGGACGCGGTGCGACCGGCGCGCGCTGCGCGCTCGGCCTGTCGTCCAGCGCGCTGATGTGATCCGGCAGGCTGACGATCTCGTCGGCTTCGGCGCCGTAGAGATCGCGCAGCAGCGCCGGGGTGAGCGCGCTCGACGGTCCGTCGTAGACGATCCGGCCGAGGCGCAGCGCCACCGTGCGCGGGCAATAGCGCAGCGCCACGTTCACCTGGTGCAGGCAGACCAGGACGGTGCACCGATCCTCGCGGTTGATGGCGGCGAGTATCTCCATCACGCGCCGGGACGATTCCGGATCGAGCGAGGCGATGGGCTCGTCGGCCAGCACGATGCGCGCGCCCTGGACGAGGGTGCGAGCGATGGCAGCGCGCTGCTGTTGACCGCCGGAAAGCGTCGAGGCGCGCTGGGCCGCCTGGGCCATGATCCCGACCCGGTCGAGTGCAGCAAGCGCGGCCGCGATCTCGCTGCGCCGGAACCACCTGAGGAGACTCCTCCACAGCGGCGTGCGGTGCAGGTGTCCCGCGAGCACGTTCACGATCACCGGCAGGCGCCCCACCAGGTTGAATTGCTGGAAGACGAAGCCGATCTCGGCGCGCATCTCACGGACGTCGCGCGCGAGTGCGCCGTTGCGCTGCACGGTGCGACCGTTCACCTCGATGCGTCCGGTGCCGCGGTCGGCCGCGACCAGGCCCGCGATATGGCGCAGCAGCGTCGACTTGCCGGACCCGGATGCGCCGATCACCGCGACCATCTCCCCGGGCAGCACACTGAGCTGGACATCGTTCAAGGCGCGATGCCCGTTATCGAAGGTCTTGCTGAGTCCCGTGATGCGTATGGCCGTTGTCATCGATCTTCCTCGTTGTGTCTGCATTGCATGCTTGCCGGCGCGTCTACACGACGCGTTGTCCCTCGCGCCATACCGCCCGCACAACGGGTTGCTTTCGACCCGCGGCTTCCACCAGCCGAACTTGAACCAGGTCGGCCCGCTTTCCGGGCGCGATCTCGCCGCGGTCGTCGAGCCCGGCCGCACACGCCGGCTGCGCGCTCACGGTGGCGATCGCCTGCGGCAGCGAGAAGCCGGCATCGTCGGCCAGGCGCAGCGCCGCGAGCAGAAGGCTTGCCGGCACGTAGTCGGACGACAGTGCGTCGAGCAGTCCCGCGCGCGCGAGCTCGATCGCGGCGACATTGCCGGAATGCGAACCACCGCGGACCACGTTCGGCGCACCCATCACCACCGCCATTCCCGCGCGCCGGGCCGCCGCCGCGGCCTCGAAGCGGGTGGGGAATTCGGCGATGGCGACCCCGTCGGCCTGCGCCTCGCCTACGTGGCTGGGCAGCGTGTCGTCGTGGCTGGCGAGAACGATCCCGTGGCCGCGCGCATACGCCACCACCGCGGACCGGTTGGGCCCCGCGTGGCGCGCCTGCAGCTCGCGTTCTCTCGCCGCCTGGGCATCGAACTGCGCGTTCGACCAGCCCTTCTTGCCGCAGTAGTAGATCCGCGCCTGCTCGATGTCCTGCCACTGGCGCTGCCCGGGCGTGTGGTCCATGAGCGAAATGAGCCCGACCCGCGGATCGCCGGCAACCGCATCGAACAGCTCCGCCATGTTCGGCGCCGGCAGCTCGCAACGGACGTGCAGCCGATGCTCCGCGCGCAGCATGCCGTCGGCCTCTGCGCGATCGAAGGCGGCCAGCACCGGCCACATCGACAGGCCGCGCATCGCTTCCGGGTCGCTGTCGCCGACGCCGAGGGCATCGAACACGGTGGTGATGCCCGCGGCCGCCACTTCGGCGTCGTGGCTGCACAGCGCCGAGAGCGCCGGCCAGCGCACCTTGGGGCGCGGCATCAGGTGACGCTCGAAGTTGTCGGTATGCAGCTCGACCAGACCCGGCAGCAGCAGGTCGCCCTCGATGTCCGCGGCGGTGCGGACCGAGGTCCCACCGGAATCGATCGCGACGATGCGTCCGCGCGCGGCCACCAGCGTAC
>JBOIEI010000122.1:0-3326 GCA_050741055.1 Burkholderiales bacterium
TGAGCCGCCTGGCCGCGATCTCGGGCGCCGCGGTGCTGCCCTGCATTACCCGCCAGCTGCCGGGCGCCGAGGGCTACGTCGCGCGCTTGTATCCGGCCTGGGACGATTTTCCCGGAGCCGACCCGGCCGCGGATGCACGGCGCATGAACGCCTTCATCGAAGAGCGCGTGCGCGAGATGCCCGAGCAGTATTACTGGGTGCACAAGCGGTTCAAGACCCGTCCGCCGGGCGAGGGGCAGCGCTTCTATGAGGACTGAGCCGGTGTGGATTCGGCCGCTCGAGCCGGGCGACATCGAGGCGCTGAGCGAGCTTGCCCGCGCGATCTGGCACGCGCACTACCCGGGCATCATCACCAGCGCGCAGATAGAATACATGCTCGAACAGCGCTACCGGCCCGAGCTGGTGCAAGCCGAGCTTGGGCGCGACGACGTATGGTGGGAGCTGGCGACGCTGCAGGACCATCCGGTCGGCTTCTCCTCGTGCCTGCTCACGGGCGAGCCGGGCGAGATGAAGCTCGACAAGCTCTATGTCGATCCGGAGCGACAGGAAACGGGAGTCGGGACGCAACTCATGCGAAGCGTGCGCACCCGGGCGCGGCGCCTGCAATGCCGGCGGCTCATCCTCGCGGTGAACAGGCGCAATGCAAGCGCCATCGCGGCGTATCGGCACTGGGGCTTTCAAGTCGAACGAGCAATGGTGACCGATATCGGCGCCGGATTCGTGATGGACGACTATCTCATGGTGGTCGAGCCGTGAGCACGGCTCATGCGCGGGGGCGGCGGTCGGCCTGGGGGTGCTGCTGACGTGCGGCTGCGCTTCACCAAGATGCAGGGCCTCGGCAACGACTTCGTCGTGATCGACGCCACGCGCGCGCCGGTCGCGCTCGACGCGGGACTCGTGCGCCGGCTCGCGGACCGCCGCTTCGGCATCGGCTGCGACCAGGTGCTGCTGGTCGAGCCGGCGCGTATCGCGGGTACCGATTTCCACTACCGCATCTTCAATGCCGACGGCGGTGAGGTCGAGAACTGCGGCAACGGCGCCCGCTGCTTTGCGCGTTACGTGCTCGACAAGGGGCTTACGGAGCTGCGCTCGATCCGCGTCGGCACCGCGGCCGGGGTCATCGTGCTACGCGTGCGCGACGACGGGCTGGTCAGCGTCGACATGGGCGTGCCCGAGTTCGAGCCCGCCAGGATTCCGTTCATCGCCCCGCAGCGCGAACCGAGCTACCGCTTGCAAGTCGACGGTCGGGAACGCACCATCCGGGTCGTATCCTTGGGCAACCCGCATGCGGTTCAGATCGTGGCGGACGCCGACGCGGCGCCGGTGCAGACCGAGGGGCCCCTGATCGATCGGCACGAACGTTTCCCGCAGCGGGTGAACGCGAGCTACATGCAGGTGATCGACTCGCATGCGATTCGGCTGCGTGTCTACGAGCGCGGCGCGGGCGAGACGCTCGCTTGCGGCACGGGGGCGTGCGCCGCGGTCGTCTGCGGCATTCAGGCCGGGGTTCTGTCGTCACCCGTGCGCGTGACGACGCGAAGCGGAGCGCTCGAGATCGAGTGGGGCGGCGAGGGGGGCGCGGTGGTGATGACCGGCCCGGCGTGCACGGTGTTCGAAGGCGAGATCGAAGTCTAGCTGGTGAAGAAGCGCCAGCCGCCAGATCGCCGGTGGCTGAAGTGTCAGCCACCAGATCGTGGGTGGCTGAAGTGCCGCCACCAGAGCAAGGGTGGCTGAAGTGCCAGCCACCAGATCGTGGGTGGCTGAAGTGCCAGCCACCAGAGCAAGGGAGTTTTATGAAAGCAGAAGAAGTCGCACAATTCCTCAACCAGCATCCCGAATTCTTCGAGGACTATGCCGAAATGCTGGCCGAGGTGGTGATCCCCCACCCGCACGGCGGCCGTGCGATCCCGATCTCGGAGCGCCAGCTCCTGTCGTTGCGCGAAAAGGCGCGGCGGCTGGAATCGAAGCTGGGCGAATTGATCCGGTTCGGTGAGCAGAACGACGCGATCACCGACAAGCTCCACCGCATGACGCTTGCGCTGATCGGTGCGCACGAGATCGAGACGGTGCTGCACGTGCTCGGATTCAACCTGCGGGAGGACTTCGCAGTGCCGCATGTTGCGGTTCGACTGTGGGACGGTTACGGCCCCGACGAGCCCGCTGCCGACTTGGCCACGAGCGAGGAGGCGCGCGCCTTCGCGGCCGCACTGAACGGGCCCTATTGCAGCGCGCACGCGATGGCCGATACCGCCAGCTGGTTCGGCGAAACCGCGCCGCACCTGCGCTCGTTCGCCTACATCCCCTTGCGCAACGCAGCCGCGTTCGGCCTGCTTGCGCTGGCGAGCGAAGACCCTCAGCGCTTCTATCCCGAGATGGGCACGCTGTATCTGCGGCGCCTGGGTGAGATCGCGGCGGCGGCGCTGGAGCGTAACCGCATCGAAGCCGCGCCGGCGGCGCCGCCGCGGTGACAGAGCCGGCGCGGTCGCAAGAGCGAAGCAATCCGTCGCCCGACGGGGTCGAGCGCTACTTGCGCTACCTGGCGACCGAGCGGCGCCTCTCGCCTCGCACCACCGCGGCGTACCGCGACGATATCCGCATCCTGTCGGCGCACGCCGGCGCCACGCCGCTGGTGCAATTGTCCGCGCACGACATTCGCCGCATCGTATCCACCCAGCACGGCCGGGGCCTCTCCGGGCGCAGCATCGCCCGCATGCTATCGGCGTGGCGCGGCTTGTTCCGTTTCCTGGCGCGCGAGCAGCTCTGTGGGCACGATCCCTGCGCTGGGGTGCGTGCCCCGCGCAGCCCGAAACGGCTGCCCGCCGCATTGTCGCCGGACGAGGCCCGGCGCCTGGTCGAGGTCGAGGGCGAGGACATGTTTGCGGTGCGCGACCGGGCGATGCTGGAGCTGCTGTATTCCTCGGGGCTGCGTGTCTCGGAGCTGGCGGCGCTGGATTGGTCCACGCTCGATTTCGCTCAGGAAAGCGTGCGCGTGCTCGGCAAGGGGTCCAAGACCCGTGTCGTACCGGTCGGACGCCCGGCGCTCGCCATGCTGCATGCTTGGCGCGAGCGCCGGCGCGAGCTCGAGCGCGACGATTCGGCGGCCGTGTTCGTCAGCCGTGCCGGCCGGCGGCTTTCGGCGCGCAGCATCCAGCGGCAGGTCCGCCGCGCGGGCTTGCGCCAGGGAATCGCCGGGCGCGTGCACCCGCACGTGCTGCGCCATTCGTTCGCTTCGCACGTGCTGCAATCGAGCGGCGATCTGCGTGCGGTGCAGGAAATGCTGGGGCATGCCAGCATTGCCACCACGCAGGTGTACACCCATCTCGACT
>JBOIEI010000123.1:0-5581 GCA_050741055.1 Burkholderiales bacterium
TTCTCGCCTCGCGCAGCCGCGTGAGCCGGAAGCCGCGGGCAATGAACTCGCGCGCGAGCGCAGCCAGGTTCGAAGGATAGCTCAGCAGGTACTCGGGATCGCGCTCGGCGAGCCATGCCGCCTGCTCGGGGACGGGCGTGGAGACGCGCAAGCCCGATGCCGGCCCGGTGGGGCCCAGCAGCGTCACCGGCAGCCCCCAGTCCGGGCGCTCGCCCGGATCGATCACCGAGCGGATCGCCGCCAGCCGAGCGCCGAAATCGCGCCGGTGCCACAAGTGCTCGCGCAAGGTGAGCGCGTGCCACATCACCTTGACGATGTCGGTGGCGGCGAACTCGATCGGCTCGGCAGTCGAGCCGGAGGTCGCTTCCCGGTACGCTTTCCCGTGCTGCGGCGGCCAGCTGCAGGCGTAGAGGCTCGCGCCTGCCGCCTGCACCTCGCTGCGGCGTAGCACCGGGATGGCGCGAAAGATCGCCCACGACAAGGGGGAGTCGGGCCGATAGCCGGCCGCCGCCAGGCGTGCGCGATAGAACGGAACTCGATGCCACGCGTGCGCGAACAATGCGTCGAGCTGGGAAAGCTGGCGCGCCTGCAAGTCCTGCGGCGAAGACCATTCGCTGCGCTCGAACTGCCACTGCAAAGCGAGCAGCAGCGCCGTGTCGTCCGCAACCGCCGCTTGCCGGCTGAGCGCGTGGTCGCGCTGCCACTGCGCCGCCAGGATACGTGCGTCGGCGCGCCCGGGAAACGCCGGCCAGCACAGGCCGGGTACGACGCTCGGCAGGCTCGCCTGTGCCGCGGTCAATGGACTGCGTCGCGCACGACGCCGCACGCACCGGCGCCTGCAGCCACTACGGGGCCTTGGTGAAGGCTGCCGCGCCGTTGACGAATTTGCCGGAGCCGTTCTGGATGTTGTACGCCACGCCCGCGCGCGCGGCCATCGCACCGGCGAAGAAGCCGTGGATCGAGGTCGAGCAACCGGATGCGCAGGCGCTGCCCGTGGTGTAGCCGGAGGACGAGCCGCTGAAGCCCGATCCGGTGATCGGCAGCCCGGCCGCACCGATGGCGTACGCGGCTGCGTTGACGTTGAGATTGGCGTTGAAGCTCACCGTGCCGGAGCCGAAATTGGCGGTGAGCGAGGCGCTGCTCAACGTGCCCGGCATGGCGCCGATCGCGTCGGTGGTCGGATTGGTGGCACCCAGCAGCGAGTAGCTTGCCGTTACGCCTCCGCTCTGCAGGGCCGTCATGTCCGACAGTGGCGTAGGCGCACCGAAGACGTTGTGGAAGCTCTGCGAGCCGGAGAACGCGCCGCCGGCGTGGTCCGACGTACCGCCGAGCGTGCCGCCGCTCCAGCGCGACCAGCCGATGATGCCGTCATTGGCGCTTTCCCCCGGCGCCGTCACTGCCGAGCCGATCGTCGTCAGGCCCGAGGTCGCGAAGAACCGCAAGAGCTTGCCGAAGCTGTCGATGGCTCCAGTGGTCCCCGTCTTCAGGAACGAGTCACTCGCACCCAGCGACCCCGGGTCGTGTGCGCCGGCATGGTCCATCGCGACCGAGCTTCCGACCAGGGTGCCTCCGCCGGGCGCGGGCGTGAAGCCCGACTGGGTGAACGCGGCTGCGCCGGCGATCGTTTCCGCGTCATCGAAGATGCGATATCCCAGCCCGGCCCGCGCCGCCCCGGCGCCGGCGAAGAAGCCCTGCACACTCGATGTGCAGCTGGACGCGCACCCGGCCGGATTGGTCGTGGGCAGTCCGGAACCGGAGAAAGACGGTCCGAAGGTCAGCACCTCGGAGCTTGCCGTGTTGCCCAGGCCACCGGTCGTCACCACGTGATAGTTGTTGCTGCCGAAATTGACATTGAAGTCGAGCCCGACCCTGCCGAGCGCGAAGTCGACTGCCATCGCGCCGCTAAAGCTGCCCAGGCCCAGCGTGCCGCTTGCCGAGGTCGCTTTGGTTGCGCCCTGCAGGGTAAAGCTCGCGCTGCCGGATGCAAGCGCCGGGCTCGTCAGAGTGCCGAAGACGTAGTGAAGTCCCTGGTTCGCCGTTAGGTTCAATGCGGAGAATCCGGCACCCTCGCCCCCGTCCACGGTGGCCGTGCCGTTGCTGAGGCGGCCGAAGCCGATCGTGCCGTCATAAGCGTGTTCGCCAGGGGCGAAGCTCGCCGTCTTCTGATCCATCGCGACCAGGCAGCAACCGCTGCCGTCGAACATCGTCACGCGCCCGCTCGGCGCCAGCTGGGCAGTCCCGTTCGATGTAACGATCGTGGCCGACGTAGAATCGTCGGCATACGCAGCCAGCATGTTGGTGACAACCGGAAGATACAGCTCCGCTTGCGTTCCGGCGGCGGCGCCGTGCACCTTGAGCGCCGCTGCGGCATCGTCGATCTCGTAGCTGAAGCCGGTGCGAACCGCGTTCGCGCCGCCGAAGAAACCGAGCACGTCGGCGCTGCATCCGGAGGCGCAGGCACTCCCGGCAATTCCCGTCGTGGGCACTGAAGAGCTGTTGGCGAACACGAATGGCGCGGACGCTCCGAGCAGCGCAACTTCGGAGCCGGTAAGGCCGCCGATCCCGCCCGTGGTCTGCACGCGGTAGCCTGCGCTGGAAAACGTAACGGTGAAGTCCATGCCGACCTTGCCGGTTGCGAAGTTCACCGCCAGAACGGGCTGGCCGGCGCCCTGCCCGGGCGCGAACGTGCCGAGCCCCAGCGCACCGGTGGTCGAAGTCGCCCGGGTCGCCGCAAGCGCGTTGTAGGTTGCGATATTCGCGGCTGGCATGGGCGCAGTCGGCGCCGTGGTGAACGCGTAATGCAGGCCCTGGTTGGGGCCGACGGGAATGGACAGTTCCTCCAGGCCATCGCCTCGATCGACCTTGGCGGTGAAGGTGCCATCGGTCCAGCGACCGACGCCCACCGTGCCGTCGTGGAAGGCGTTCTGCACGCTCGCCGTTCCGAGCCGGAAATTTTCCCCGGTGGCCGGATCGGAGAACGCAACGACCTGGTTGGCGTCGTTCAGTTGCGCATTGCCCGAGGCGAGAAAAAGTGAGGCATCGAGTCCGAACGCCGCTACGGCGGGGACCGTGGGCGGCTCCAGCGGCGGCTCGGTGGGTGGTTCGGTCGGCGGAGGAAGCGTGGAACATTCGGTTCCGCCGCTTGCACTCTCGCACAGCGGCGTGTCGCGCCGATCCCCCGCGCGTTCATCCTGCGGCAGCTGCGGCAGCGCTGCCACGGCCTGGGGCGGCGGCAACAGCGGCTTCTCGAACGTGATCACGGGCGAGCTGTTCTGGTTGGCGACGAACGCGCTCTGGCCCTGTTCGATGACGAACGTGCCCGCCTCGTTAGTGATCGCGATGGTTCCACCGCCCACTGCCACACGCAGGTTGTCCGTGACCTCGGCGAGGTACTCGGTGCCGCGGATGCCGATGGTGGCGGTGGACGTGCGCACCCGGTAGGAATCGCGGTTGGTGCGACCGATGAGCCCGGTGATGGTGCGTAGCCCCCCGCGCAACAGGCTGAAAAAGCCGCGCTCCTCGCCCTCTTCCTTCTCCTTGAAGCGGAACTCATCGATGCGAAAGGTCGTGCGCGGCTGCAGCGACACGAGCGCGCCGTCGGCGAAGCGCAGTTGCGCCCTGCCCTGCTCGGTGCTCACCGTATCGCCTTCCGTGATCGCGGCGCCGCGCGCGAGCGAGCGCACCGTTCCGTCGGAGCCGGTGGCGCTGACCTGGCCGTTCGCGAACTGCACGCGTGCGACCTGCGCGTGGGCGAACGTGGACAGGGCCGAAGACACCATCAGCGCCAGGGCCGCGTCGCGGCTCGGGCGGAAGCGGGGGGTGCTCATGCTCGGTACCTCAGCGGAAATCGCGCCGCACCGTGATCAGCGCCTGGGCGCGATCGTAATCGGTGAACGGCACGTTCGACTTGTTTTCGGTGTACGCGACCTGTGGCGTGATGGTCCAGAGCTTAGCGGGCTTGTAGCTCAGACCCAAGCGGAAATCGGTCTGCTCGTCGGCGCGATCGTCGATGAACCCCGGTACCGGGCCGCCGTAGTTGCGGTCCTCGTAGCTGCCGAAGACGAAGGCCGTTACACCCTCGGTCAGCGTCAGCTGCCCGCCGACCCGTACGCCCGTTAGGCGATGGCCGAAATCCGGCCGGGAGGAATTGCGCTCGTTCTCGTGCCCGTAGTACGCGCCGGCGAACAAGACGGGCGCATACCGCCCGGTAAAGGCATGCGCATACGCAATGCCGCCCACGGTACGATCGGCGTTGCGGATTTCCTGTCCCGGATAGTCCAACCGGGCATGCTGGAGGTACGCGGTGAACACGCCGTTGCCCAACTGGTGCTGCCATTGCGCCACGCCGCCGAACGAATCGCGAAACCGGTTCCAGTCCAGGATCATCTGCTGCCCCTGCAGGGCGAACAGGAAGCGGTTGCGCGCGTGCGTCACCTCGGCGCCGAGATTGACCGCCACGTTGCCGAGATCGAAGTCGGTCTTGTCGAAGTGCAGGCGTTGGCTGCCATCGACCGCTGCAATGAGCGCGAGGCTGGGATTGACGGGATGGCGCACGTTCGCGCCCGCCGCCAGATAGCCGAAACCATCCTCCTGTTTGAGCGCTGCCGGATTCAGCGTCGCCACCCCCAGTCCGGGCAGCGCCGGGACCGCGAACTGGCTGGTCGTGGTCCCGCTATTGACATTGGTGTCGTAACCCAGGCCGAGCTCGACATAGCCTGCGACCGCGGTGCGGGTGTCCGCCTGAATCTGCTCGATCGCGTCGAGGTACTTCTGAATGGTCGCGGCCGCCTCCGGCGGAATGGACTGCTGGTGGACGGTTTCGAACTCCCGCCGCGCGGCCTCGACCTCGCCCAGTTGCACCAGCGCACGTGCGATCTCGGCGCGCGCCTGGACGTGCTTCGGATTCACGGCGAGCACGCGCTCGAGCGCGAATACCGCTTCGGTATAGCGCCCGCTATCCAGCGCCGCGATGCCCAACAGATAGTCGAAATCGGGGTTGCCGGCGCGATCGGCTTCCAGCGGCTTGAGCAGGTTGTAGGCCGCGGCGGGGTCGCTGCGCTGCATGAGCTGTCGCGCCTGTGCGAGCACCGAATCCAGCTGCGCCAGCGCGGCACCGGCTGAAATCAGGACGGCGAAAGCGATGATCCACTTCAGCAGCACGCGCTTCACGTTCGTTCTTGTTCCCTTCTGGGTGGTGAGCGACGTCTCGGGGGCTCGCGGCATCGAGGGGCGGCCCCGCCCCAGCGTGGGACTCCGCCCGCAGGCTCTGCGGCACCAGGGATGATTCGAGCGTATGGATAATGACCATGTGAGTCAATCCCTTAGCGGGGAAAGATCAGACGGTGTCGAGGATGCGTTGTTAGCCTGCCACAGCTGTGGCGGATGATCTTGGGATTGCCTACGTTGGCGATTCGGTCTGCGGCGGCACCTCGACCATCATGTCGCGAGCTCCAACACCACTCGAAAGTACGCCGCCGATCGGCCTGCAACAGGCTCGACGGCGCCGGCTCAGATCTTCGGCAACGTGACGCCGCGCTGGCCCTGGTACTTGCCGCCACGGTCGCGGTAGGAGGTCTCGCAC
>JBOIEI010000124.1:0-7877 GCA_050741055.1 Burkholderiales bacterium
GCGGCCAGCCGCGCCGTCGAGTTCAGCCTCGGGCAGCAATTCCAGTTCCTCGAAGCTGGACTGCACGGGCCGAGCGGCGCGCCGCTCGCGTTCACGGCTTCGCTCTCCGGCGACCGCATCACGCTGCAACTGCCGGCGCAAGGCGCGGCAGGCGCCGGAAAGGTCGACGCGCGTATCGATGGCGGCGCCATGACGGGCACCTGGGTTGCCGCCGACGGCGCCGTCTCGGCGCCGTTCGAAGCCCGCCGTATCGCAGCGCGTCCCGACCTCTACTGACAGCGTGGTTCTCTTTAGTACTGCGACAGCTTGATTTCGAACCAGTACGCTTCAGCTACGAGTTGTTGCGAATCTAACGTGTCTCGCTACTAGCGACGCAGCAATCGCCGCAGCTCGCTCGAAAGCGCAACCTTGCCGTGCAGCCGGTAAGCCTCGTGATTGCGCTCGATCTCGGCCGGGTCGTAGACGTAGTTGACCATGATCCCGGCGGATTGCTTCATGCCCTTCTCCGAGGTATCCCCCAGCCAGTTGAGTCGCTCGATGCGCGCGCCGTTGTCGAGGTGGAAACGCGCGACCGAATCGACCGGCCGCAAGCCGTTGCGTGCCTCGGCCAGATAATGCGCACACGCGAACAGCATGGGTTCCTCGATTGCCTGCACCAGTTTCGGCTCCCGGCTCCAGCTGCGGCCGTCGAGGCCGCTCCACAGCTCGCGCACATTGGCCGCCTCCATGCCGGCTTTCTTCAGCTTCGACTGCACCGATGCCGGCAGCATGACCGCGGCGGCCGCGGCCGATTGCAGCCAGCGAGCGAATCCCGGAACCGGCGACAAGGTGGCGAAATTGCGCAGTGCCGGGAAGTCGCGCCTCAGTTCGTCCACCACGCGCTTGATGAGGAAATTGCCGAAGCTGATGCCGCGCAGCCCCGCCTGGGTGCTGGAGATGGAATAGAAGATCGCCGTATCCGCCTTGCGCAGATCGGCGGCCGGCTGATTCTCATCCAGCAGCCTCTGGATGCTGGCGGCGAGCCCCCTGGACAACGCCACCTCGACGAAGATGAGCGGCTCGCGCGGCATGCGCGGGTGGAAGAAGGCATAGCAGCGGCGATCGGAATCCAGCCGGTTGCGCAGATCGTCCCAGGAGCGGATCTCGTGCACCGCTTCGTACGCGATCAGGCGCTCGAGCAGCGACGCCGGCGAATCCCAGGTGATGGTCTGCAGCTCCAGGAAGCCCACGTCGAACCACAGTGCCAGCAGGCCGGAGAGCTCCCGCTCGAGCCCCTCCAGCTCCGGGTTTTCCCGCGCTGCTCCCAGCAGATCGGCGCGCAGGTCGACGAGGAACTTCACCCCGTCGGGCAGCCCGGTGAACTGGGTGAGGATCTTTACCCGCGGCGCGCGCATCGCTTCGCGCAGGGCGCGTTCGTACTCGAGGTGAGACGCATCGTCCCGGGCCTCCAGCAACCCGCGCGCGGCCGCGCCGAGCACGCGCCGGTCCGGACCGAAGCTGGCGATCAGCGCGAGGAATTCGCGCTTGCCGGCCGCGTTCAGGCCGAGGTAGGTCTGGCCGAGCGCCGCCGCCTGCAGCCGCGCCGACACTTCACCTCCGGCCTGAGCGACGCACGCATGCATCTGGCTTTCGAGCTCCTTCAGCTGGCGCCGGGTCATTCCGCCCGGCACTGCCTCGTCGGTCGACGCAACGCCGGCGATGCGCTGCCAGGTTCGCCGCAGCCGGTCGAGCTGGCGGCTGACGAAGCTCTCGCCACGTATGACGGCCGGATTCTCGGCCTCCCGTCCCTGCGCCGCGACGCTCGTGCCTTGTAGAGCCGAGTCAGGCATCGACGCTTCCCTCCTCAAGGGAACGCCGGCAAACGCCGAAATTGTGAACGGGTAACGATATGCGGCATGGAAAACGGTCTGCTCGGGCCATGGTTGCGCGGTCGGGCTCTGCTAACGTGCTGGCATCAGGTTTGCTGTAGAGCATACGCCAGCCCTGGAGCCAGAGCATAGCGAATGCCGGCAGGAACGTGTCGATTTCGCGGCAGGCGATCGCGTCATTGGAACAAAGGAAACACAATGCGTACTTCTTCACGCAACCCGCAGCGCAGCTTCGCAGCCGAGGACTACTTCGAGCGCAAATCGCGCGAGCTGATCGTACCGGAGGATGAGATCGAGGCCTGGGAGCTCGACTCGCAGGACCTGAACGGCCTGGGCGCGGCCGAGCACTTCAACGCCGCCGGCACGGAATAGCACCGCTTCACCTCGGCAGCCAGGCGCCTTGGCGGCGCCGCTCAGGCGCGCCCGACGAGACGCTTCAGCCCGAGCCATTGCTGGGCGAGGAACCTCTCGCCATAGTCCCGTCCTTCGAGTTGGTCGCGAACTCCCGTCGCCGTGCCGCGATGGGCGAAGTTCGCCGTGCCGAACACCATGTCCCAGAGCGGAAACAGGGTCGCGAAGTTGCACCCGAAGCGCTGGCCTTCGTGTCCCACGCCCACCGCGTGGTGGGTGCGATGGAACCGCGGGCTCACCAGCAGCCGCTCGCCGAGCGCGCCAAAGCCGAAACGCACGTTGGCATGCGACAGGCTTTCGACGAAGCGTGTCAGCATCACGGCGGCCACGAACTGCTCGGGCGGCACGCCGATCAGGAACGCGACGCCGGCGAACCAGAAGCCGGCAATCAGCTCGTCCAGCAGGTGGTTGCGGTCGTCGTTCCAGAACGTCATCTGGCGCTGGCTGTGATGCAGGGCATGCAAGGCCCACCACGGCCGTAACCGGTGCTGCAGCCGGTGACGCCAGTAATCGGCGAGATCCAGCACCAGCAGATAAACGCAGAACGCCGCGAGCGGTGACTGCGCCAGGACCGGTACGAGATCTTCCAGGCTGCGCGGAATGTACCCGGCGGCGCGCAACTGCGCATCGAACGCATCCACGAGCGGGGTGAGCACGGCGTAGACCGCGATCGGGACGAAGCCAACGCGGTTCAAGAACGTGTAGAGCACGTCGCTGCGCACGGCATTGCGATCCTGCCAATGTTCGGCCGGCCGCCATGCTTCCAGCGGCCGCAGCAGCACGTACACGGCCGCGATCTGGACCAATCCCAACAGCACGAACCCGGTGGCATCGAAGGCGGGCTCGGCAAAGTCCATAAAGCCGAGCCCATAGAGCGCGGGCAGCACGGCGCTCTGGAACAACCACCCCTGCAACGAAGCGAAGTGCTCGACAATCCAGTTCATACTTAACCCGGATGTTTCATCGGGGCACGCGAGCTCGCCGGGAATTCGCGAACGTATACGTTCGCGCCGGCGAACGGCGAGCCGGGTTGCGAGCCAGTTCGGGCTCGTCCGTCGCTTTCGGTCAAGGTAGCGAAGCAAAGGCCGCGCGCTTTCAATCCGGCGATCAGCGGATCGAGCTGCGGCCAGAACGGATCCTTCCGCGACCAGATGCCGAGGTGCATCATCAGGATGTCGCCCGCCTTCACCTTCTCGAGCGCCCGCTCGAGCAGTTGCTTGTTCGGATAGCGGTCCGAAGGCAGCTCGTCGCCGAGAAATCCGGCCTTCGCCCAATGGACGTGACGCGGATAGCCGCAGGCCCGCGCGAATTCGAGCGCACGCGGCGTGGTCCGCCCGCCCGGCGCCCGCCAGATCGGATCGAGCCTGCGCCCGGTCATGCCCGCGAACGCGTCGTCCGCGCGCTTCAGCTCCGCGCAGAACGCCGCCTGATCGAGCAGCTCCGTCTTGCCATCCCGACTGACGTAAGCAACCTTGTCGGCATCGACATCGCGACGCAGATACCAATGGCGCCAGGTGTGGTTGCCGAACGCGTGTCCCTCCGCCACGCGCGCGCGCCAGAACGGGCCCCAGGCCGGATCGAGGGAGGTGTCGCCGCGCTTGGTCGGCTCGTTGGCAACGAAGAAGGTCGCCTTCACGTCGTGCTTGCGCAGGATGGCGGCGATCGCCTCGGCCGGCTCCATGTGGCCGGTGTCGAGGGTGAGGAACACCTTCCCCTTGCACTCGGCGGCGGCCGCTACAGCCGCGGCGAACGAGAGCACGGCCAGCAGGAGGCTACTGGCGCGGCGCATGACCCCTGAAATAGATGCCATGGGGCGAGCGGCCGACCGGAATCTGCGCGATCACCTTCTTGCTTGCCATGTCGATCACCGACACCTTCTGGCTCCAGCGCGAGGTCACCCACAGCTCCTTGCCGTCGCGCGTGAGCTCCATGCAATCGGGGCCGCCCGGCACAGCGAATTTCTCCACCACCGCGAGCTTCTGCATGTCGATGATCGCCACCGTATTCTCCACTCGGTTGGTGACCAGGAGATGACGCTTGTCGCCCATCGGCAGGAAATTGTGCGCGCCTTTGCCGGTGGTGATGCGGGCAACGACCGCGCGCTTGCGCCAGTCGATCACGTCCACACCATCCGCGCCGGTCAAACCCACCAGCAGATGCTTGTCGTCCGGCGTCATCCAGATGCCCGCGGGCACCGGCCCCACCTTCACCTTCCAGAGCTCGGCTTGCGTCGCGAGATCGATCGCCGCCACCTCGTTGCTGTCCTGCAACGTGATGAAGGTGAGGCTCGAATCGGCGTTGAAGGCGATATGGCTCGGCGTCTTCGGCGTGGGGATGCGCTTGAGCAGCTTGAACGTCGCCGCATCGTAGATATCGGTCTGATCCAACCGGAACGATGCCGACACGAAGTACTTGCGGTCCGGGGAATAGGCGATCTGGTACGGGTTGGAGATGCGCTCCACGCGCTGGCCGGGCCGGCCGGTCCGCGGATCCAGAAACACCATGTTGTTGCTGACGGCGTTGGCGACGATCAGCTGCTTGTCGTCGGGTGTGGCCATCAGGTGGTGCGGTTCCTTGCCGACTGGAAGGCGGGCGGTTTCCTTGCGCGTCGCCATATCCACCAGGCTCACCGTTCCCTCGCCGGAGTTGAGCACGATGGCAACCTGGGCGGCGGCGGGCACCGATCCGAACACGCACAGGCACGCGGCCAGCGCCAGCGTCAGCGCGCAACGCGATGAAGACAACCGATTTCCGCTCATGCAGCCCTCGAAGACGCGCGCCGGCAGCGCGGCGCGACACCATCAGACGCGCGCCGGCAGCGCGGCGCGACACCAGCGGAAACGCCGCCGCCGCTGTAACGGTTGACGCAAGGCAGCGCAAGCCGGCAGCCTGCGCGCAGGTTGAAACCAACCATCAGCGGTCGATGCCTCCCATGCACAGATACTTCACTTCGAGGAACTCCTCCATCCCGTACTTCGAGCCCTCGCGGCCGATGCCCGATTCCTTCATGCCGCCGAACGGAGCGACCTCGGTGGAAATGATGCCGATGTTGACGCCGACGATGCCGAATTCGAGCGCTTCGGCGATGCGCCAGATGCGGCCGATGTCGCGGCTGTAGAAGTAGGCGGCCAGGCCGTACTCGGTGGCGTTGGCAGCCTCGGCGAGCTCCGCTTCGGACTTGAAACGGAACAGCGGCGCGACCGGACCGAAGGTCTCTTCGCGCGCCATCACCATCTGCTGCGTTACCCCTGCCAGCACCGTCGGCTCGAAGAACGTGCCGCCGAGCGCGTGTCGCTTGCCGCCGACAATCACCTTGGCGCCCTTGCCGACGGCATCGGCGATGTGCTCCTCGACTTTCTCCACCGCCTTGGCGTCGATCAGCGGCCCCTGCACCACACCGGGCTCCAGCCCGTTGCCGACCTTCATCTGCAAGACCTTGTCGGCGAGCTTCTTCGCGAAGGCGTCGTAGACGCCGTCCTGCACGTACAGCCGGTTGGCGCACACGCAGGTCTGGCCGGCGTTGCGGTACTTGGAAGCGATCGCGCCCTCGACCGCGGCATCGAGGTCGGCATCGTCGAAGACGATGAACGGGGCGTTGCCGCCCAGCTCGAGCGATATCTTCTTCACCGTGCCGGCGCACTGCGCCATCAGCTGCTTGCCGATCTCGGTCGAGCCGGTGAAGGTGAACTTGCGCACCAGCGGATTTTCCGTGAGCTCCTTGCCGATGGGACCGGAAGTACCTGTTATTACGCTCAACACACCTTTCGGGATGCCGGCGCGCTCGGCCAGCTCGCACAGCGCCAGCGCCGAGAACGGAGTCTGCGAAGCCGGCTTGATCACCATGGTGCAGCCGGCGGCGAGCGCCGGGCCGGCCTTGCGGGTGATCATCGCGTTGGGGAAGTTCCACGGCGTGATGGCGGCGCAGACACCGACTGGCTGCTTGATGACGACGATGCGCCGGTCGGCGAATTGCGCCGGGATGATGTCGCCGTAGACGCGCTTGCCTTCCTCGGCGAACCACTCGATGAAGGACGCGCCGTAGGCGATTTCGCCGCGCGATTCCGCGAGCGGCTTGCCCTGCTCGGTGGTCATCAGCACCGCCAGGTCTTCCTGGTGCTGCATCATCAGGTCGAACCATTTGCGCAGCAGTGCGGCGCGTTCCTTCGCCGTTTTCGCGCGCCACGCCGGCCAGGCCGCATTCGCCGCTTCGATGGCGCGCCGGGTCTCGGCCGCCCCCATGCGCGGAACCGTCCCGACCACGGTGCCATTGGCCGGGTTGAGCACGGTCAGGGTCGATTTGTCGTCGGCATCGAGCCAGGCGCCGTCGATATAGCACTGGCTGCGGAAGAGCTTCGAATCGGTGAGCTTCGGGGGTTGAGCGGCTACCTTCTGCAACATGGCAGGGATCCTTTCGGCACGTTGCGATGAACACGTGCGGCCCGCGTCTGGGCGCCCGCGATTTGACCGCCCAGTATAGCAAGGCGGCCGCGCGCTCGCTGCATGCCTCGCAGCTGCCATCGCACGCGAAGCTACCTGGTCGCGGTGCGCGCCGGCCGTTCGCAGCGGCGTGTTCGTCGTGCACCCGCCGCTTGGGCGCTAAAGGTCGGCGCAGGTGTTCCGTTATCCCCTGGGCAGGGGCGCTTTTTTGCCGCTGCGCGGCTGTTGCCGGACTGTTGCTATAATCCGCCGCTTGCGAAAACAACCAAATTGAAGAGCGACGCACCGATGAGCGCCATCGAGTCTCGCACGCGACACCTGGTCGCGGCGATCATGCTTGTCCTCGTAGGCGCGGTCTCCGGGTGCGCCCACACCAATCCCCGCGATCCGCTGGAGCAGTTCAATCGCGGCGTGTATAGCTTCAACGACACGCTGGACAACGTGGTGCTGAAGCCGGTTGCCACCGGCTATCGGACAGTGACCCCGCAGTTCGTCCGCACCGGCGTACGCAACTTCTTCTCCAATCTCGACGACGTCACCGTCGTCATCAACGGCGTGCTGCAGTTCAAGATCCCGCAGGCGCTGTCGGATACCGGCCGCTTCATCCTCAATTCCACCGTCGGCCTGCTCGGCTTCATCGACGTCGCCACACATCTCGGGCTGGAGAAGCACAACGAGGATTTCGGCCAGACGCTCGGCTACTGGGGCGTCGGCAGCGGGCCCTATCTGGTGCTGCCGTTCCTGGGCCCGAGCTCGTTCCGCGACGGCGTCGGGCGTTTCGTCGATGCCTTTTATACCGATGTCGTGTGGTACATCGATCACATTCGCACCCGCAACATCCTGGTGGGAACGCGCGTGGTGAGCAACCGCGAGGCGTTGCTCGACAGCGAGAAGATCCTGGAAGCCGCCGCGCTAGACCGCTACAGCTTCATCCGCGACGCTTATCTGCAGCGCCGGCGCAACCTGGTCTACGACGGCAGCCCGCCGCCGGAGCCGGAAGAGGAAGCGCCGCCGCCGGAAGGCAAGCCGCGCAGCGAAGCCCCGGACCTTACGCCCACGGTGCTCGTGGACCAGTTTGGCAACATCGTCCTGGCCCCGGCCGGAGCAGCCGCGCCGATCCTGGCCGCACCCGCCGCGGCGCCCTCCCGCGCGGCGCCCTCC
>JBOIEI010000125.1:0-4913 GCA_050741055.1 Burkholderiales bacterium
AGCGGGGGCGGCGAGCAGCCGGCCGGCGAGGTGCAGCCGATCTCCGCCACGGAAACCGCGGAGCTGCTGCGCGAAGCGAAGAGCGTCATCATCGTCCCGGGCTACGGCATGGCGGTGGCGCAGGCACAGCACACGGTCTACGAGATCACGCGGCTGCTGCGCGAAAAAGGCATCGACGTGCGCTTCGGCATCCATCCGGTCGCCGGCCGCATGCCGGGCCACATGAACGTGCTGCTGGCCGAGGCCAAGGTGCCCTACGACATCGTGCTGGAGATGGACGAGATCAACGTCGACTTTCCACGCATCGATGTCGCCATGGTGATCGGCGCCAACGACATCGTCAATCCAGCGGCGCAGGACGATCCGGCCAGCCCCATCGCCGGCATGCCGGTGCTCGAAGTCTGGAAAGCCCGGACCTCGATCGTGATGAAACGCAGCATGGCCTCGGGCTACGCCGGGGTCGACAATCCGCTCTTCTACAAGGACAACAACCGGATGTTGTTCGGCGACGCGAGGAAGATGTTGGAGGAAGTGCTGGCGGCGCTGCGCGCTTGAACAACGCTTGCCCGCCAAGGCGGGAGCCACGTAGCGCAAGTTGATCAGGGATCGTTGGCGAAGGGACCCTCGAAGCGCGAAGGCAGCGCGCGTCCCTTTACCGAGACTCACTCCTTCGCCTGGCGCGTGGCCCGTTTGCGCGGCGAGAGCGAAATCCGCTGTGCTTCGGCGGCGCTGAGGAACGCGATATCGCCGTAGTACGCCTCGACCGAGGCGCCGGTATTGTCGGTGTCGGTCATGATGGCGATCGCCTTGATCCGGCCGGGCTCGGCGCCGAACGCGCGCTTGTAGTCCTCGTACACATTCCGCGATTCGAGCTTCCACGTGCCGGTGCGCGCGGAACCGCTATCGGCCACG
This sequence comes from Burkholderiales bacterium, assembly GCA_050741055.1. Taxonomy (GTDB): domain Bacteria; phylum Pseudomonadota; class Gammaproteobacteria; order Burkholderiales; family WYBJ01; genus WYBJ01. Next base: position 913 of record JBOIEI010000125.1, read on the forward strand.
ATCATCCGGATGCGCCCGCTGTACGGATTGGGGATGATCGTCCCCGGCGCGGCCTGGTTCTCCCAGATGTACATGAGCGTGGCATAGGGCGGGTCGTAGCCGGCGAAGGCGCGGACGCGATCGAAGAACATGCGATCCTCGAGCGGCAGCGAGGCGATGTCGCCGTCGAACGAGAGCATCACGCGCACCGGCGCGTCCTCGGCGTTGCGGCGCGCATTGTTCGCGCCCTCGATCAGCCGCGGCACTTTCCAGCGCCATTGCAGCACCGGCAGCTCGCGCGCATCGATGTCGAGCGGATGCACCAGGCCCGAGGCCGATGCCGCCGACATCGCCTTCACCACCACCGAACCGTTGTCGTCGACCAGCTGGTAGGACGTGAGCTTTTTCAGGCGCGACAGCCGCCAGGGGCGCCACGCCCCGGGCCATTCGCCGCCGGGCTGCGCGAGCGAAAAGGCGGCGATGCTGCGGGCGGGAACAGCGGAGGACAAGGGTGCTTCAGGGCGTTCGGCAACGTCCGCGCAACCGCCGAGCACGGCAGCAGCCAGCAGCCCCGCGCAGCGCAGCGGTTTTCCTCCTCGCATCGTTTTCCGGCCGGCTCGAGAGATATGCCGACGGAAAGCTACCGCAAAGCCGCGGGGGTTGCAAACCTTCGCTGGCGGCGCGCTTGCCCACATCCAGCCGATTCAGTCGTCACCCCAAAGCCGCAGGTGTTGCAAATCTTTGGGAGATCAGCGCTCGGCGGGTGCCGTCTGGGCGATGCGCGGGCCGCGGGCGAGTGGCGGATTGGCGGCGAGATAGCGCTTGAGCCCACCCAGGATGGCGGCGGCCATGCGGCGTTGATAGGCCCCGCTGCGCAGCCGCCGTTCTTCCGACGGATTGGTGATGAACGCCGTCTCGACCAGGATCGAGGGAATGTCGGGCGCCTTCAGCACGGCGAATCCGGCCTGCTCGACCGCGCTCTTGTGCAGCGTATTGATCTCGCCGAGCTCGCCCAGCACCGAACGGCCGAGCTTGAGGCTGTCGTTGATCTGGGCGGTCTGCGACAGGTCGAGCAGGGTCTGCTTGAGGTATGGGTCGCGCACATCGAGGTTGATGCCGCCGATCAGGTCGGCGTCGTTCTCGCGCTTGGCCAGCCACTGCGCCGCAGCCGAGGTTGCGCCGCGCTCGGACAGCGCGAACACCGACGAGCCGCGTGCGTGCGGCTTGATGAACGCATCGGCATGGATCGAGACGAACAGATCCGCCTGCACCCGGCGAGCTTTCTGCACCCGCGTATGCAACGGTACGAAATAGTCGCCGTCGCGCGTGAGGAACGCGCGCATGCCGGACTCGGCATTGACGAGATCGCGCAACTTGCGCGCGATGGCGAGCGTCACATCCTTTTCGTGGGTGCCGTGCGGGCCGATGGCACCCGGATCCTCGCCGCCATGCCCGGCGTCGATGGCGACGACGATGGGCCGCGCATCGACGGGTGCGGCGCGCGGCGGCGAGCCGGCCGAAGGATCGATCGACACGGGCGTGACGCGCACGGTGGCGCTACCCGATGGCGGTTCGCGCGTTCCTCCGGCAGCCGCCTCGGCCGTGGTGTGCTGTTGCTCGCTTTGCTGCACCAGCGCCATGAGCGGGTCGACCGGTTTGAGCGGATAGATGTCGATCACCAGCCGATGCCCGTAGGAGCCGACCGGGGTCAACGCGAACGCTTCGGCGCGCGCCTCGTTCTTCAGATCGAACACGATGCGCAGCACCGTTGGTTTGAAGCGCCCGATCCGGATCGACTTGACGTAAGGATCGTCGGGGGCGACCTTGCCCGGCAGTGCATCGATGTGCGGGCTCGCGTCCACGCCTTCGAGATCGAGCACGATACGATCGGGGGCGGGCACCGAGAACACCGAGTAGCGGATGTGCGAGGCGGACTCGATCGTCACCCGCGTGTATTCCTGCGACGGCCACATGCGCGTGGATGCGATCTCGGTGCTCGAAAGCGCGAAGCTGGGATAGAGCGCCGCGAGCAGCAGCGCGATCAGCACGGCGAAGCCGAGCCACGCCGGCCGGCTTGTCTGCGAGGCGCCGAAGCTCTGTTTGGCGCGCAGCGGCTCGCGTTTGGATGGCGATGAACGGGTCGACGCGACGGCAAGCGGCTGCGCGCTTGCGCGCGAATCCGACCGCGCGCCTGCGCGCGAGTCCGACTGCACACCTTCGCCCGAAATCTCCGGCGTGTCTGCGGGCGCTAAGGGCCGAGCGCGATCAGGCATCGGCGGCCCGCATCGCTGGCGGCGGTGAGGAGCGCATCGCGTCCGGCTGCGGGCGCCAGGGACAGGTGAACGTCCACGTCGGCGGGCGGCAAGGTTGCCGCCGCTTTCTCCGGCCATTCGACCAGGCAGATCGCGGCGCCGCCGAAGTATTCGAGAAAGCCCGCATCGATCCAATCCTGGTCGCGTTCGAGGCGATAAAAATCAAAGTGATAGAAGTATAACCTCGAAACTTCGTAAAGTTCAACCAGGGTATAGGTGGGACTCTTGACCTTGCCTGTATAGCCAAGCCCGCGCAAAAGGCCGCGCACGAGCGTGGTTTTGCCCGCGCCCAGGTCGCCGTGCAGGTAGACGTTCATTCCCGGCTCGAGAGCGTGACCGAGCGCGGCGCCCAGCGCCGCCGTGGCCGCTTCGTCGGGCAGGCTGCGTGATACGCTGGGGCGGGAAGTGGAGCCGGAATGAGCGTGCAAGCCGATGCCTCGCGCGGCCGGGTGGACGGAATACGCCTTGCCGAGAGAATCAAGCAATGGGGCCGGGAGCTGGGATTCCAGGCGCTCGGGATCGCGGGCGTCGACCTCTCGGCTGCCGAGCCGCGCCTGCTCGAATGGCTCGCGCGCGGCTTTCACGGCGAGATGGATTATATGGCCCGGCACGGCGCCCGGCGCGCCCGGCCCGCGGAGCTCGTCCCCGGCACCGTCAGCGTCATAATCGCCCGCCTGGACTATCGCGACCCGCAGGCGCGCGACAGCGCCGCGGTGCTGGCCGATGCGGATCGGGCCTACGTCTCCCGCTATGCCTTGGGACGCGACTACCACAAGGTGCTGCGCCAGCGCCTGGAGCATCTGGCGCAGCGCATCCAGACGGCCGTCGAGCCGTTCGCCTACCGCGTCTTCACCGATAGCGCGCCGGTCATGGAAGTGGAGCTCGCGCGCCAGGCGGGACTCGGCTGGCGCGGCAAGCATACGCTGCTGCTCTCGCGCGACGCCGGCTCGTACTACTTCCTGGGCGAGATCTTCACCGACCTGCCGCTGCCGCCCGACCAGCCGGTGGGCGAGCATTGCGGTTCGTGCACCCGCTGCCTGGACGTTTGCCCGACCCAGGCGATCGTGGCTCCTTACCTGCTGGATGCGACGCGCTGCATCTCCTACCTTACGATCGAGCATCGCGGCGCCATCCCGGAGCAGTTTCGCGCCGCCATCGGCAACCGTGTCTACGGTTGCGACGATTGCCAGCTCGTTTGTCCGTGGAACAAGTATGCCCGGCCGAGCGCCGAGCCGGACTTCGCCGTGCGCAACGGGCTCGACGACGCCACGCTGGCGGACTTGTTCGGCTGGACACGCGAGCAGTTCGAGACTCGGCTGGCGGGCAGTGCCATCCGCCGCATTGGCTACGAACGCTGGTTGCGCAATCTCGCGATCGGGCTGGGCAACGCTCGCGATCGAGCGCGCGCGGTCGCGGCATTGCGCGCGCGCCTGAACGACGCGTCGGCGCTCGTGCGCGAGCATGTGGCCTGGGCGCTCGCGCGGCATGGCGAGCGCGCATGACGGTTGCCGCACCACGACCCGATTGGCGGGCTCTCGCCTGGTGAGCTGCGGCGTATTGGTGAGCTGCGGCGTATCATGGGTCGAGCCACCTGGGAGGCCGCCATGGAAACGACCCGCGACATGGGGCAGTACTACGCAAGACGCGCGCAGGAATACGAGCGCATCTATCAGCGGCCCGAACGCCAGTCCGACCTGCAGGCGCTACAAG
>JBOIEI010000126.1:0-2739 GCA_050741055.1 Burkholderiales bacterium
GGTGATCGACCGCGTGTTCGACTTCACCGAGGCCCGCGCCGCCTACCAGTACCTGGAAAGCGCCAAGCACTTCGGCAAGATCGTGATCCGGGTGGCATAGCGGCTGGCCGCGATCGGACGTTCGAGCAGAAGAGGGCGCATGGCGTTGTTCGCCGAGCTTGCCGCGACTTCGCGCGATGTCGCGGGTACTTCCAGCCGCCTGGCGAAGATCCGCGCGCTCGCGGCGTTCCTGCGTACCCTTGCGCCGGACGAGATCCCGATTGCGATCGCTTTCCTGAGCGGCGAGACGCGGCGGGGCAGGCTGGGCATCGCATACGCCGCGCTGCGCGACGTGGAGCCGGGCAGCGCGCCGGCGCAACCGATGCTCACCCTGGCGGATGTGGACGCTGCATTCGCCGCGCTTGCGTCCACCCGCGGTAAGGGTTCCGCCGCGACGCGCGCGCAATCCTTGAGCACGCTGTTTGAACGCGCCACTGTGCCGGAGCGCGATTTCCTCGCCCGGCTGATCGTCGGCGAGCTGCGCCAGGGCGCGTTGAAAGGGATCATGGCCGACGCGGTCGCGGCTGCGGCAGATCTGCCCGCGGCTGCCGTGCGCAGAGCCGCGATGTTCGCGGGCGGCATGGAAGCGGTGGCGCACGCGGCGCTGACAGAAGGCGCAGCCGGGTTGGAGCGCTTCTTCATCCGTCTCATGCGGCCGGTCCTGCCGATGCTGTCGCAGCCTGCGCAGGACACCGGCGAGGCATTGGATCGACTCGGCACCGCGGCCTTCGAGTGGAAGCTCGACGGCGCACGCGTGCAGGCGCACAAGTCGGGATCGGAGGTGCGCATCTACACCCGCAACCTCAACGACGTGACCGACCGCGTGCCCGAGATCGTCGAGATCGTACGCGGCCTGCCCGCGGCGGCGCTGATCCTCGATGGCGAGGCGATCGCGCTCAAGGCGGACGGAACGCCGCACGCGTTCCAGACCACCATGCGCCGCTTCGGCCGCAGGCTCGAAGTCGACGCGATGCGGCGCGAGCTGCCGCTTTCCGTGTATTTCTTCGACTGCTTGCTGTGGGATGCCGGCGTCCTGATGGACCATGCCGCCGCGGAGCGCTTCGAAGCGTTGCAGCGCGCGCTGCCGGCGGAGCTGATCGTCCCGCGCATCGTCACCAGCGATCGCGCGCAGGCCGCGCGCTTTTTCGACGACGCGCTTGCCCACCGGCACGAGGGCGTGATGGCCAAGGCGCTCGACCAGCCCTACGAGGCGGGAAGGCGCGGCGCGGGTTGGTTCAAGATCAAGCGTCCCAACACGCTGGACCTGGTGGTGCTCGCCGCCGAGTGGGGCAGCGGCCGCCGCCGGGGGTGGTTATCGAACCTACACCTGGGCGCGCGCGATCCGCAGCACGGCGGCTTCGTCATGCTGGGGAAGACCTTCAAGGGTCTTACCGACGAAATGCTCGCGTGGCAGACGCGCGAGTTCCTGAGCCGTGAAGCGAGCCGCGACGCCTACACCGTGTACGTGCGGCCCGAGATCGTGGTGGAAGTGGCGTTCAACGAAGTCCAGGAAAGCAGCCAGTATCCGGGCGGGTTGGCGCTGCGCTTCGCGCGCGTCAAAGCTTACCGCCCGGACAAGCGGGCCGAGGAGGCGGACACCATCGAGACGGTGCGGCGCATCCATGCGGGGCAGGCGGGGGAAATGAGCGACCGCGGGGAATAGGCTCTCGCTGCACCAGACTTGCTCCCGCTATTGGAGGCTGTACGAATAGAGCGATCTGATGCAGATCGAACTGCACGCGCCTTCCGCTCAAGGTGCGCTGTTGCTCACGGGCCGCAGCGTGGGAGGCAGATGGGCGGGCCGCTCCACGTTCACCGTACCGATCTTGCCCGGAACCGAGACTTCGAGCGTCTCCTTGTCCTCCGAGGCATACACCTCGTTGTGCCGCACGCCGCCCGGCACGAACAACGAATCGCCGGCACCGAACGTTCCGACCGTGCCGTCCTCGAACTCGAGCACGATGGTTCCCTTGAGGACATAGACGAACTGCATCTCGCACGTATGGTAGTGCCAGCCGGTCGGCTCCAGCATGCCGGCGACGGCCGTGGAATGGTAAGCGCGCATGCGCCCGCCGCTTGCGCCTTCCAGGCCGAGGTCGCGGTACTTGAAGAAGGGACGCCGTCCCGGCGAAAACGGTGTCGCGGCAACGAACGACTTGAGCAGCTGCATCGGCTCCTGCGGCCCCGGGTTACCGGCTTGGTCGGTCGATTCGTACTGAATGCTGGTATCCATCGGACATCTCCTCGCCTACCGGCAGCCGCGGGATGCGCTGCAACGATGGGCACCATAGCAGGTCGCGCCGACCGCTGGAAGCGGTGTCCGGATCGTGCGGTGCGCTCAGCTCGCTCCGGGCGACAGCGCGGCCTGCCGAATGATGCGGCTCCATTTTTCGACTTCGGAGCGAACGAGCTGCGCGAGTTGAGCGGGCGTACCGCCGGCCGGCAATGTGCCAGCGGCCGTCATCCGCTCGCGCACCTCGGGCATTGCGAGCACGCGATTGATGTCCCGATTGAGCCGCTCGACCAGCGCGGGCGGCGTGCCCGCCGCGGCGCAGACGCCATACCATCCGTTCACTTCGTACGAAGCGAGCTTCGCGGCTTCCTGAACGGTGGGAAGCCCGGGCGCTACCGCGACCCGCTCGGTGGAGGTCACCGCGAGCGCGCGCACCTTGCCCGATGCGAGCAGCGGCTGTGCCGACA
>JBOIEI010000127.1:0-1601 GCA_050741055.1 Burkholderiales bacterium
CATTCAACCCGCTGGAGCCGGCGGCGACGATCACGGCCTATATCGTGCAGGTCGCCCTCGGCGACCTGCCGCACGGCAGCATCGGCTATCAGAGCATCTTCGCGGCGGGCCTCGTGCTCGTGCTGATGACGCTCGGCTTCAACGTCGTCGGCCATGCCCTGCGCCGTCGCTTCCGCGAGGTGTATTGATGGACCCGCGACTGGCGGAGATGCGTGCGCTGATCGCGCGCCATAAGCTCAACGATCACCTGTTCGCGTGGCTCGGCCTGTTCTGCACGATGATTGCCGTGATCATGCTGCTCGCGGCGTTCCTGGATCTTCTGGTCGACGGATGGGTACGGCTGAGGCCGGAATTCTTCACCTCGTTCCCGTCACGCCGGGCAACCGCGGCCGGCATACTTTCCTCGTGGGTGGGGAGCGCGCTGGTGATGCTCGTCACCATGTTCTCCGCCGTTCCGCTCGGCGTCGGGGCCGCGATCTATCTCGAGGAGTACGCGAAGAAGAACCTGCTCACCGATCTCATCGAGATCAACGTCACCAATCTCGCGGGCGTACCCTCGATCGTCTATGGCCTGCTCGCGCTGGGCCTGTTCGTTTACGCCCTGGGGTTCGGGCAGAGCATTCTTTCGGCCGGACTCACCCTGGCGCTGCTGATCCTGCCTATTGTCATCGTGGCGACGCGCGAAGCATTGCGCGCGGTGCCGAGCAGCATCCGCGAGGCGGCCTACGCGCTTGGCGCGACGCGCTGGCAGATGATTTCCGGACACCTCGTACCGTATTCCCGAGGCGGCATCCTGACGGGGGTCATCATCGGGATGTCGCGCGCTATCGGAGAAACGGCGCCGATCATCACGATTGGCGCGCTCACCTTCATCGCGTTCCTGCCGCCGCTGCCTTTCACCGGCGATCCGCCTGCCGGGTTGTTCGACTGGCTGCTGGCGCCGTTCACGGTGCTGCCGATCCAGATGTTCAACTGGGTCTCGAGACCGGACAGCGCTTTCTTGAGCAACGCCGCCGCCGCCGGCGTGGTGCTGATCGCTATGACCTTGCTGATGAACGGTTTTGCCATCTACCTGCGCTATCAGATCAGGAAGAAGATCAAATGGTAACGGTAACGCGCGCGACCTCGGTTGCTCCGCAGCCGACGCCGGCTCCGGAGAAAGGCCTCACGGCCAAGGCGAAGGTCCAGCGCCTGGATTTCTACTACGGCTCGTTCCACGCGCTGAAGGCGATCGATCTCGCGCTGTACGAGAAGAAGGTTACCGCGCTGATCGGTCCTTCCGGCTGCGGCAAGTCGACGCTGCTGCGCTGCTTCAACCGGATGCACGATCTCTATCCGGGCAACCGCTACGACGGGTCGATCGTCCTGTACCCGGACAACACCAACATACTGAGCCGCGAGGTCGACCCGATCGAGGTCCGGATGCGCATCAGCATGGTGTTCCAGAAGCCGAATCCGTTTCCCAAGTCGATCTACGAAAACGTCGCCTACGGCCTGCGTGTGCGCGGCGAGCGCAAGCGCGCGCTGCTCGACGAGAAGGTGGAGGAGGCGCTGCGGAACGCCGCGCTGTGGGACGAGGTCAAGAACCGCCTCCACGAGCT
>JBOIEI010000128.1:0-7443 GCA_050741055.1 Burkholderiales bacterium
CACTGGCAAGCGGCCGGCGACGCGCGCCTCGCACGGACCGATGCGTGTCTCGCGCTGCCCGATGCGTGTCTCGCGCTGCCCGATGCGCGTCTCGTGCTACCTTATTGCGAATCGTGCCGGCGCTTCCACTGGCCCGCGCGCGCCCGTTGCCCGCAGTGCCGCGGGGAGATGACGTGGTGTCATGCCAGCGGCCTCGGCCGCGTCGTCACCTTCAGCATCGTGCGCCGCGCGGTGAATCCCGAGCTCGAAGGCGACGCACCCTACGCGATCGCGTTCGTCGATCTGGACGAGGGCGTGCGGCTATTCACCAATATCGTCGACGCGCAGCCCGATATGCTGAAGGCCGGCATGCGCGTTCGCTGCCGCTTCGAGGCTACGCTCGATGCGGCGTTGCTCGTACCCGTATTCGCGCCGGTGGATGACGCGCCCTCACCCCCACCTGCATGACATTGCGGAACCTCGATGATGGACTATCAAATCCCGGACGAATTCGCGCAGCTCGCGCGGCTTACCGAGCAGTTCGTGGCAAACGAGTTGCTCCTGCACGAGCAACAGGTCGAGCATGACGATCATCTTCCCGCCGACCTGCGCCGCCGGCTGCGCCTGAAAGCGGTCGAAGTGGGACTGTTCGCGTTCAATATGCCGGCCGAAGTCGGCGGGCCCGGGCTGCCCTATCTCGCACAGGTGCTGATCCGAGAACAGCTCGGGAAGGTGAGCGTTGCGCTTGCCGACATGGTCGGCCGCCCGCCCAAGGCGCTGCTCGCGTGCACGGATGAGCAGCGCGCGCGCTTCCTCTTCCCCGCCGTCCGCGCCGAAAAGACCTGGGCCTTCGCCCTGACCGAACCGAATGCGGGATCCGACGCTGCGGCCCTGAAGACCCGAGCCACGCGCACCTCAGGCGGCTGGCTCCTGAACGGCACGAAGCATTTCATCTCGCACGGCGACTTCGCCGATTTCGTCATCGTCATCGCAAAGACCGGCGACGCCGATGCCTCGGCCGCGTTCCTGGTCGAGCACGCAACGCCCGGGTTCACCGTCGGACGCATCCATCCGAAGATGGGCTGGCGCGGTTATCCGATGGCCGAGCTCGTCTTCGCGGATGCATTCGTGCCCGATGCCAACCTGCTGGGCGAACCGGGCGACGGACTGCGCCTTGCTCTGTCCGCCATCGGCGAAGCACGCATCGGCGTGGCGGCACACTGCCTGGGGCTCGCCCAGCGCGCGTTCGATTGCGCGGTGAATCACCTCCAGATTCGCCAGCAGTTCGGACAGCCGCTCGGCCGCTTCCAGGGATTGCAATGGGCGGTCGCCGACATGGCGCTCGACATCGAGCAGTCGCGCGCCCTGCTCTATGCCGCGGCGCGCACGATGGACGGCGCAGGCGACGCACGCACGGCCGTATCGATGGCCAAGCTCTCCTGCACCGAGATGGCTGGGCGCGTCACCGATCGCGCGCTCCAGCTCCTCGGCGGCTCCGGCTACATGGCCGAAGGCCCGCTCGAGATGTTGTACCGCGACGCGCGCGCCTTTCGCATCGGCGAAGGCACGAGCGAGATCCAGAAGAACCAGATCGCGCGGGCGGTGCTCGGCCGGGAGCTGGTCGGATGAGCCGCGCACTCGACATGCCGTGCGCGGCCTGCCGCCGAGAGCCTTTGTCGGAAGTGGACGGCTGGACGCTCGGGCGCTTCTGCGACGAGATCGGCGCGCGCTTCTACGGCCTTCCCGCCATTGCAGCCGCCGATCATACGGTGAGCACGGATACGGTGAACACTGCCGAGCTTCGCCGCTGGACCTATGCCGAGATGGCGCGCGATGCACAGGCACTGCAATGGGGACTGATGGATGCCGGCATCGCCCCGGGCGAGCGCGTCGGCGTGATGATCTCCAGCGTGCCGGAGTGGGTGCTGTATCTCTTCGCCGTCACGCGCCTGGGCGCGGTGTTCCTGCCGATCAATACGCGCTTTCGCGACCGCGAGCTCGAGCACGTCATGGGGCATTCCGGCAGCCGCACGCTGATCGCCATGGGGCGCTATCTCGGCCACGACCATGCGGCGACCATCGCCGCGGTGCGAGGCCGTTTGCCGGAGCTGCGCATCCTCATCGGAGTGCAAGGCGCACCGCATCCTGAAGCGATCGACACCGAAGATGTGCTCGGGCGCGGCCGGACGCTCCTTGCCGAGCGCGGCACGCCGCCGCGCGCCGACGATGCGCAAGCAACCGCGCTTCTGTTCTATACCTCGGGCACGACTTCCTTTCCCAAAGGCGTTCCGCTCACGCACACGAATCTTCTGCCGCACTCGGTAAGAGCCGGCGCACTGCTCGACCTCCAACCCGGCGAAAAGGTCCTGAATCTCTATCCGTTCTTCGGCATCTCGGGCGGCGCGAACAAGGTGCTGTCGACCTTCGGTTCGGGCGCCGCGCTGGTGTTTCAGGACGCGTTCCGCGCGGAGGAAGCGTGCAATCTCCTGCAGGCGGAACATTGCGGCGTGATCCACGGCGTCGACGTGCACATCCGCGAAATGGTCGCCGTGCAGAAGCAAAGGCAAGCCGGCCCGCAACCCGATCGGCGCGCGACCATTGCGTTCACCGCCGGCGTGGACGAACCGCTCGCGCGCGAGATGGCCGACGCACTGGGCATACGCCGCTTCAGCCATCCTTATGGCATGACCGAGACCAACCCGATGATCCTGCGTAACGCGCTCGACGATCCTTTCGATGCCTGCGTAAAGCCCGGTGGGCGCGTGGCTCCCGGGGTGGAAGTGCGGGTCGTCGATCCGGAAACGGGCGCCGAACGCGCGATCGGCGAGGAAGGCGAGATCGTGGTGCGTGGCTCGACCGTGACGCACGGCTACTACGACGACCCGGAAGCGACCTCGACGGCGTTTCGGAGCGGATGGTTCCACTCGGGCGATCTCGGCGTGCGCACGCCTGAGGGCTTCATCTTCTATGTCGGGCGGCTGAAAGACATGCTCAAGGTCGGCGGCTTCAACGTGGCACCGCAGGAGGTCGAGAGCTTTCTGCGCACCCAAGCCGGCATCCTCGATGTCGCTGTGACGAGCGCGCCGGATGCGCGCCTGGGCGAGGTGCCGGTCGCGTTCGTGCAGCTCGAGCCGGGCGCGCGCGTAACGCCCGAAGCGTTGCTGGCCGCGTGCCGCGAGCACCTGGCGAATTTCAAGGTGCCGCGCGCGGTATATGCGGTCGACGCTCTGCCCTATCACACCGCCGCGCATGGCGCGAAGCTGCAACGTCATGTGCTGCGCGAGTGGGCGCAAGCGCGTGCGCGCATCCAATCGCTCGAACATTGATCAGCCCGAGGAAAGAACCATGCGTATCTGGCATCAAAGCTTCACCGTACTACAAGACCTCCCTGCCTACGTCGATGTGCTGAAGGAGCGCATCGCGGCGGTCGTGCGGCCCGACACCGAAGTCGTCCTGCACGGGCAGGTCCCGGGCACGTATCCGAGCAACTATCCCGGCACCGATCTCTCCTTCGGCGTGCTCTACTGGATGCACGGCCTGCAGTGGCTCGCGGCCGCGCGCGAAGCGCAAAAGCAGGGGTTCGACGCGATGGTGCTGGCGAGCATTGCCGGGCCGATGGCGCGCGAGATCCGCACGGTGGTGGACATTCCGGTGGTCGGCTATGGGGAGGCCGCTTTCAATCTCGCCGGACTTTACGGGCGCCGCGCCGGGATGCTGTTCTTCATCAAGGAGCGGCTGGACTTCTGGCCCGATCAGCTCAAAGCCTGGGGGCTGGGGGAGCGCTTCGCCGGCATCGAGCACGCCGGCGTAAGCTTCCAGGACGTGCTCGCGGCCCACATGGATGCCTCCAAGCGCGATGCGGTCGTCGCGCGCATCGTCGAGCAAGGCGAGAAGCTGGTGCGTGAAACCGGCGCGGACGTGATCGTGCCGGGCGAGCTGCCGCTCAACTTGCTCCTGACCGGCGCCGGCGTGCGGCAGATCGCGGGTGCCACCGTGATCGATGGCATTGCGACGACCTTCAAGTTTGCCGAAATGCTGATCGACCTGCAGCGTGTGAGCGGCATGAAGCCGAGCCGGCACGGCTGGTTCCATGCCGCACCCGATCCGCAGCGCTACGAGCAGGTGCTGGAGTTCTACGGCGTCCACAACCTGGGGGCGCGCATTCCTTCGGCGTGACGACGCTGCTACGATGTAACCCCGATGCAACCGCAGGAAACAGTTGATGGCTGCCGAATCAAAAGACACCGACCCGTTCTACCTTCGCTCTCCTTACGTCGAGGGCTTCGACATCGGCTATCCGCAGGAGAACCTCGAAGGCGAGATGTACAAATATCGCTGCCGCTACTGCAAGCGCCTTACCACCGACATCAACGGGCGGCTGGAGAATCACGCCGAGGATTGCGAGTACCGCTTGGCGCGCACGAAGCAGGCGGGGACGCGCGATGGCTGACGCAGCGCATCCCGCCCGCATGCCCTCCATCGAGATGCTGCGGCAACCCCGCAGCGCGCGCCGCGCGCGGGCAGCGCTGGCAGGCTGCCTGCTGGCATCGGCCCTATTGCCCTGGGCAGCACGCGATGCGGCTGCGGCTGATGCCACCAACTATCCGCAGCGGCCTATTCGCGCCGTGGTGCCATCTCCGGCAGGCGGGCCGCCCGATCTCATCCTGCGCATGCTCGCGCCCAAGCTCGCCGCCTCGCTCGGCCAGCAGGTGGTGATCGACAACCGTGCGGGCGCCGGCGGCGTGGTCGGCACGGCGACGGTCGCCCGGGCAGCGCCCGACGGCTACACGTGGCTTTTCACCACCGCCTCGCACACCAACACGCCGCCCTTCAACAAGAATGTTCCGTTCGATCCCGTGAAAGACTTCAGTCACGTCTCGCTGGTGGCGCAGAACTTCGGCCAGGCGCTGGTCGTTCCGCCGAGCTCGCCCGCGAAGACCGTGCAGGAGCTGATCGCGAACGCACGCCGCGAGCCGGGCAAGCTCAACTACGCCACCGCCGGGCTCGGCACTGCGAGCCACATTCCTGCCGAGGTGATGAAGGCAATGGCGGGCGTCGACATCGTCGGCGTGCAATACAAGGGCACTTCGCTGGCGATGGGCGACGTGCTGGCGGGACGGGTCGACATGCTGTTCATCGGCACCAATGTCGCGGTGACGCACGTCAATGCCGGACGGCTGCGCGCGCTTGCGCTGACCGGCGCAAAGCGCTGGAAAGGCATGCCGGACGTGCCGACGATGCAGGAGGCCGGGCTCGAAGGCTACAACATCATCAACTGGTTCGGGCTCTGGCTCCCGGCGGGCGCAGCGCCCGATCTCATGACCCGGCTGCACGCCGAATTCGTGCGTGCCCTGGCCGACCCCGAGATCCGGCGGCAGTTCGATGCGCAAGGCCTGGAAGCGGTCGGCATGCCGCCGAAGGAGTTCGCCCAGTACGTCGAGCAGCAGTCGGCCTTCATGAAGGCGCTTGCCCGCAAGATCGAATCGGCGCCCAAGCCGGCAGTCAAGACGCCCTGAATGACCTTACGCTCGGGACCCGCACCGGACCACCCCGGGCGTGCCGGGCGGGGAAAGGGAATTTAGCTGGCTGTGAAACTGTATTTGCAAAGGCTTGACGCGTGTTTCTTCGCGCCGCCTGCCGCCGGTGATTCCGGAATGCCGAATCCCTTTTCGGCGTAACCGATGCCGCGGCGGCCGGCGAAATCGGATACGCGCAATGACGAATTGGAGGACGACATGATGCGTCTGCTGCTGGCTGTCGCCTCATTGCTTTTCGTCGCTTCCTGCGCGACGAACCTGTCCTCGACGCCGCCCCCCGGCACCGCGGCAGAAGTTCCGGCGCCGCAACTGCGCCCGGGAACCACCTGGCGCTACGCGGTCAGCGACGGCTTCACCAAAATCCCGCGCGGCACGGTCGAATACCGGGTTCGCGGCGTCGAAGGCAACGTCGTGACCGTGGAGGTGCTGAACGGCACGCAGGAAAGCACCGAGCTTTATTCCCGCGACGGCAACTGGCTCCAGCGTCCGGCGACCAACATGCAGATGTTCAGTTACAGCCCGCCCTACCGCGCGTTCGACTTCCCGCTGGTGGCAGGCAAGTCATGGACGACGCGCTCGAAGGCCACCGACCCCGCCGACGGGCGCAGCTTCCCGGTGAGCATCGAGGGCCGCGTGCTCGGCTGGGAGCGCATCAAGGTACCCGCGGGCGAGTTCGACACCCTCAAGGTCAGGCGCATGGTCTACCTGGACTATTTCCAGCAGGGCGTCCGCGGCCAGAGCGTCATTCGAGAAACCGACTGGTACGCGCCCGCCTTGAACCAGGTCGTCCGGCGCGAAACGACCTCGCAGTACCTGAGGCTCGCCCGCATCGATCGTTCCTTCTTCCTCAAGGTGAGCGACGGCGACGATCACAGCAGCGACGATGTCATGCCCCGGTACGAACAGGACGAATGGCTCGTCTACGAGCTGATCTCGTACGCATCGAAGTAGACAGGCCCGGAAGAACGTCGTTGCCGCTTCGATGACCTTCTCCCTGTCGGGGATGCGCGGCTCAATGCCCGGCGCCTCAGCATCCGGCCTTCACGCCCTCCACGGCGACGACCTTGTCGCGGACCAGCCGCTCCAGCTCGCCCGCGAGCCCGATCTCGGCCAGCACGCTGGCGGCATCCGATCCGGGCTTCGGCGCCGGCCGCCCGACCGTCATCGGCGTTCGCGACAGTCTCACGCCGGGCGCGGTGGTCGTGATCGGGCCGAAGCCTTCGTGATCGCGCGTGACCGCCAGACCGCGCGCCTGCACCACCGGATCGGTCATCACCTCCACCAGGCTTTGCACCACTCGATGAGCCCCGATGCCGGCCTCGTTCAGTAGCTGCACCCACGCGGACACACTTCGGGTGCGCATTCGCGCGTCCATCGCCTGTTCCAGATCCGCGTCGCGCCGGCCGGCGAGGTCGGCCAGTTCCGCGCATCGTTCGAGCTGCCCCGGCCGCGCGGCGACGAAGAGCCAGCCGTCGGCGGCCTGATAGAGCCGGTCGAGCGGCCCGCTGCCCAAGGCATCCTGGCCGTGCGGCTCGTTCCATTGCTTGCCTTCATAGCCCTGCAAGAGCGCCGATTGCAGCATGGTCGCGGTGTAGGCGAGCGCGCTGTCGACGAACTGGCCTTCGCCAGTGCGGCGCCGGTGCAGCAGCGCAAGCGCCACCGCATAGCAGGCCATGAGGCCCGTCCCATAGTCGTTGGCGGCGAACGGCGCCGTGGCGGGCTTCTCCGAGCCGTAGCGCACCTGCATGCCCGACACGGCCTGGCCGATCTGCTCGTGCCCCGGACGCTTGGCGTACGGACCGATGTGGCCGAAGGTGTTCATCGAGCCGTAGACGATGTCCGGCCGGCGCGCGCGCACGCGCTCGTAGTCGATGCCGAGCCGCTCGGCGACACCGCCGCGGAAGTTCTGCAGCACCACGTCGGCCTG
>JBOIEI010000129.1:0-3901 GCA_050741055.1 Burkholderiales bacterium
ATACAGACCTGCAGCGTCGAGCGGAATCGCGATCAAAAGCGACCAGGCCCCGCGCGGTCCAGTTGCGGCTCGCGGGGACGCACGGCGACTGGCGTTCGGAACATGCATTGCGATTGGTCCTTAATGCAGAACTTCGAACGAGGCGAGGGCCGAGGCGATCACCTCGTCGACCGCGGCCGGCTCGATCTTGAGCGTCTGCAGGGCGTGCTCCGCGTGGTACATCCACTCGTTCTCAGGCCAGTTCTTGCTGCGGTTGTAGGCATGCATGGCGAGTTGCAGCAGGGCAATCGCGTGCCGCTCGTTCTGATCGGCCGCGATCACGTAGTGATGGCTGCGGATCGCTTCACACAGCAGGTACGGGAGCTCCCATTCGCGCGCGACCATCAATCCCGCGATGCAGTGGCTCGTGCCCAATGCATCGTCTTCGGCGAGATAATCCGGGCCCTCGGGAGCGTCGAGCTGCGCCTCGCCGTAGCCCTCGATGTGCTGCATCAGCACCGGCACGCCGCAATCGTGGAATAGCCCCACCAGGTACGCCTGCTCCGCGGTGAGCCGCCCGGGCCGATCGAGCTGATCGCACAGCACGCTGCACAGCGTGCCGATATCGGTGCAGCGCTCCCAGAAGATCTCCAGGCGGGCGGCATCGCCGCCGAGTTGCTGCCGCAGCAGCGCGCTGCGCGCGATCTGGGCCATGGGCTTGCGCCCGAGCAAGCGCACGGCCTGCTCCAGGCTTTCGATCTTCGCGCCGCGTCGGTACCAGGGCGAGTTGGCCAGCTTGAACACTTCGGCCGTGAGGCTTACGTCGCGCGCGATGAGCTGGCCGATCATGCGCTCGGTGGCATTGTCGTCGTCCAGCATGCGCTCGATGTCGTGCAGGATCTGCGGCCGCGGCGGGATGCGGATGTTGGCAGCGGTGAGCTTCTCCAGCAGCTCGCGCTCGGGGGCTTGTAGTTCCATCGGGGCGCTTGCCTCCGTACGGTTATAGTCCTCAGCGGTGAAATTTTGCGACGGATCGGGCGCATGCCGGGCACGGAATAGGGCCATCGAGGGGTGCTTCATCCGCGTTATCGGCCGGACGAGTCCCCTGGCCGGCGCAGGCAAGCGCGGGCGCGAATCTCCTGGATGCGCGCTTCGAGGCTCGACGCCGCGGCGGATCGGGGCTCCCAGGAAGCGGCATGCGTCTGCCGACCCCGCACGGCTCACGGGCGGCGGCGGGTAATCGGATAGAGCAGCTGCACGCTCGTGCGCGCCGACATTGCCGCGCGTTCCTCCAGCGCCCGCGCGCACGGGACCGTGTTCGCGTGCCGTTCTTCCCAGACGCCGAAGCTGTCGGCACGCGTGAGCACATGGATGCGCTCCTGCGCTCCGATGTACGAGCGCCACATGCCGACCAGCCGCACGCCGCCCTCGGCCTCGGCCCAGGAAGCCCAGACATCTTCGGTCAACTCGCGGAAATGCTCCATGTCGTCGAGCTTGGCGTGGAAAATCTCCAGGATGTATACGCCCGGGTGCGCTTCGGACGCGTCGGCAACCGGTTGGCGGCGGCTCAATGCCTGCATGGCGATGAGATCGGTATCGTCGAAAAGCCGGTCACGGCGTTCGGCGAGTGCTTTCAGGCGGCCGGCGGAGGCGCCCCAGGCGCGGGTGCCGAGCCAGTGCTCCAGGCTCTCGTAGCGCGTCATGATCATGAGCCGCTCCGGTCCGCCGACCCGGACCACCCACATGCCGAGCGCGCGACCCTCGAGCTGGTCGAACTCCGGCCAGTATTTCTCTTCGCTGATGCGGGCGAAGTCTGCATGGTCGCGTCGTTGCACGCGCCAGGTGCGCAGCGTCATCAGCATGAGAAACCTCCCGATCGACGGCAGCGCATGCGCTTTTTACTGCGTACCGAAGATGTCGTTGGCCTGTGCCCGCACGCGCACGAAGGTCGTGCGCTTGGTGAGCTCCTTCAGCCGGCGCGCGCCGACATAAGTGCACGCCGAGCGCACCCCGCCCAGGATGTGCTGCACGGTTGCGGTCACGGGGCCGCGGCACTCGATCAGCACTTCCTTGCCTTCGGCCGCGCGATAGTCCGCCACGCCGCCCGCGTGCTTGGTCATCGCGGCCTCCGAGCTCATGCCGTAGAAGCGCTGGTAGCGCTTGCCTTCACGCTCGACCACATCGCCCGTGCTTTCGTCGTGGCCGGCCAACATGCCGCCCAGCATGACGAAGTCCGCCCCGCCGCCGAATGCCTTGGCGATGTCGCCCGGCACGGTGCAACCGCCATCGGCACAGATCAGGCCGTTCAGGCCATGTGCGGCATCGGCGCATTCGATCACCGCCGAGAGCTGCGGATAACCGACCCCGGTGGTGATGCGCGTGGTGCACACCGAACCGGGCCCGATGCCGACCTTGACGATGTCCGCGCCCGAGAGAATGAGCTCTTCGGTCATCTCGCCGGTGACCACGTTGCCGGCCATGAGGGTGAGTGTTGGGTGCTCGCGCCGGAACGCTTCCACGAAGCGCACGAAGTTCTCGCTGTAGCCATTGGCGACGTCGATGCAGACGTTGAGCAGCGCATCGCCCGCGCGCGCGAGAACGCGCTCGAACTTGTCGTGATCGGCCTTGGTGATGCCCATCGAGTAAAAGTGCGGGCACTGCGCGCCGCGGGCGGTGAAGAATTCGACCAGCGTTTCGATGCCGTAGTACTTGTGCAGCGCGACCGAGAGGCCCAGCGGCGCCAGCGCATCGGCCATCTCGATCGTGCCCACGGTGTCCATGTTGGAGGCGACGATCGGGATGTCCTTGTAGCGGTGACCCGAGTGCTTGAAGACGAACTCGCGCTGGATGTCGACTTCGGCGCGCGACGGCAGCGCCGAGCGCTTCGGCCGGATCAACACGTCGTCGTAGTCGAGCTTGAGCGTCTGCTCTATGTGCATCGCGCTGCCCCTTCAGTTCCGCGTGCAGTCTGCATGCATCGAGCGGACCAGACCGCTGCGGCGCCACAAAATACTTCGTCGACCTCGCACCGATGCACCGCTATGCCCCGCGTCTTCCCTGCGACCCGGCTTCTCACTTGTGCTCCTTGCGCAGAAAGCGGTCGAGCTGGTCGGCGAATCGCTTGCGATCGGCATGATCGAGCGGCGCGGGTCCCGCGGTCTGCGTGCCGCTCGACCGCAACTGGTCGAGAAAGTCCCGTAGCGCGAGACGCTCGCCGATGGTATCCGGAGTGTACAACTCGCCTCGCGGGTTGATCGCATGGCCGCCGCGGGCGATCACCTCGGCAGCCAGCGGCACATCGGCCGTGATCACCAGATCGCCGGGCGCGAGGCGCTGGGCGATTTCGGCGTCGGCCACATCGAAACCGCGCGGCACCTGGATCGAACGGATGAATTTCGACGGCGGCGTTCGCAGCAGCTTGTTTGCAACCAGCGTCATGGATACCTGTTCGCGCTCGGCCGCGCGGAACAGGATGTCCTTGATCACGGCCGGACAGGCATCGGCATCGACCCAGATGTGCATGTGCTCTTGTGTGGCGCTCGCGCGGCCTGTGACAGCAGGGTTCATATCGCCCTGCTCAGGCAGCGGTGTGGCGCCTCACGTCCACCTTGGCACCGGTGGGTGAAGCGCCGGACGACTCGACCGGATTGCCCTTAGCGCTCGCGCGAGGCGCTGCGTCCAGCCATGGATTCGGTATGCGTGGGAGGCTGCTTCTTTTGCAGCGCCGCGCGAGAAAGGGACGTGGCGGGTTCGACCTGCGAACCGGTCATGCTCGCCGTCGCTGGCGCCGGCATGCGGGCCTCCCTGCTGCCCGAAAGCTTCAGGACCGGCGCTGCAACCACGGCAGTTTTGATGTAGGCGACTGCGCGCTCCATGCTATCCGACGAGGTGAAGGGCGGGCTCGAGCACACCACGCCGAACG
>JBOIEI010000130.1:0-2772 GCA_050741055.1 Burkholderiales bacterium
TCTTCAGCAGCTTGCCCAGGCGGCTGCGTTCCTTGCCGCACAATCGCGCCGCCAGGCTGAGGTTGCCGCGCGTGCGTTCCAGCAGCTCGCCGATGTAGGCGCGCTCGAATTGCGCGATCGCCCGCGCTTTCGCTTGCTGGAACGTGTCGTCCGTGGGCATGGACCGGGAATCGACATCGCAGCCCGGGGCTGCGCCGGCCGGTCGAATTCGGATCTGGTCGTCGTCCGAGAGCAGGAATTCGCGCTGGATCAGGTTTTCCAGCTCGCGCACGTTGCCCGGCCATGCATACGTGCGCAGAAAGACGAGCGTATCGGGATGCAGCGTCCTCGGCGGCGTCCCGTGCCTGACACTCAAGCGGCGCAGGAACGCTTCGGCCAGCAACCTCACGTCGTCGTCGCGCTCGCGCAGCGGCGGCAAGTGCACCGACAACACGTTCAGCCGATACAGCAGATCGCGCCGGTACGAGCCCGCAGTGACGAGCTGCTCCAGGTCGGCATTGCTCGCTGCCACCACGCGCACATTGGCGCTCTTCGATGCGCTGCCGCCGACCGGCCGGTACTCGTAATCCTGCAGGAAGCGCAACAGGGAAACCTGCGACCTCGCGCTGAGACTATCGACCTCGTCGAGAAAGAGCGTGCCGCCCTGCGCCTGCGCGACCACCCCCGCGCGCGCCTGCTTCGCGTCGGTGAAGGCACCGCTGGCATGGCCGAAGAACTCGCTTTCGACCAGGGAATCCGGAATCGCCCCGCAATTGACCGCGATGAAGGGCGCGGTTCGGCGGTTACCGAGATAATGAAGCGCGCGTGCGACCAGCTCTTTTCCCGTTCCCGTCTCACCCTCGATGAGCACCGTCGCGTCGCATTGGGACAGCCGCCGCACGAGGCGAAGCACCTCCTGGAACCCTGCCGATTCTCCGATCAGGTTGAGGTGCCGGAGATCCCCCGGCTCCTCGTCCGCGGCCCTGAACGCGATAGCGGATTGCGATCCCCCCACCGGTTCGTCCCCCAAGCCGAAGGTTCTGACCAATTGCTGCACCCGTGGGCGCATGCGGCGCTTGTGTCGCTGCGGCGCTGGTCATCGTAAAGTGCCTAAGCCCGGCCAGCGAGATTTGCGACCCGCTGCCTCGATGAATCCCGCGACGCCGAGCGATCTTGCGCCGGGCAATGGCGCGAGACAAGGACTAATGCCCGCCGCAAAATCGGACAAGCTTCGTGTTATGACGTTGCTTCAATACGTTACGGCGTGTGTTCGACCTTGGTGTTACGCCTTGAGTCGCGAGCGGCGGGTACGCGCGCGGATCGTGCCACATCCTCGAGCGAGCCCTTGTGCAACTTGGTCGCTGCACGAGCAGCTTAAGCGCGCAATCCCGCACGGGCGCGCTCAAGCACGCAAGCCTTCGAGAATCGAGAGCGCGCGCTGCATGGAGAACTCGCGCGATTCCTTGTGATACGCCTTGACGGCGTCGGGCATCATGTAGCCGTGCAGCACGCCGGGGAAGATATGAACTTCCACGTTCTTCATGCGTTCCGGCACCGCCTTGTACATCTTCTGCACCTCCGGCGGCGCGGCATGGTCGAGCTCGCCCCACAGGATGCACACCGGCTGGGTGACGCCTTCGAGCTCGCCGATGTAATCGCCCAGCTGCGTGCCATGGCACGATATGCCGGCTGCGTAGCCCAGGCGCTTCGGCCCCAGGATCGCATACGGCCCGCCGTAGCAGAAGCCCATGGTCGCGGCGCGCCCGTTGAATTGCGGCAGCTTCTTCACTTCGGCCAGCGTATCGGCCATGTCGGCTTCGCCCGCCTTGATCTTTTCCAGCCGCGGTTGTGAACGGCTGCGGGAGCGATCGTCGTCGCGCCCGAGCGGACCCGGAACGCTGCGCCAGAACAGATCCGGCGCAGCCGCTATGTAGCCGTAGGAGGCGAACTCGTCGGCGATCGCGCGCACATCCTTGTCCACGCCGTGCACGGCCGACGCCAGCACAATGGCCGGCACCTTGCGCTCGGATTCCGGCGTGACCAGGTAGCAGTCGAATTCGCCACTGCCGCTGGAACGAACCTTGATGTCCTTGCGCACCATCGCTTGTCTCCTTTGTTCTCGGGCCGTCGCGTGTGGAAGTGTCCGCCCCGTCCCCTGCAGGCGTCAAGCGAACGGTGTACGATTTGCCAACCGGTCCGCGTCTTCGCGGCTCTGCCGCGAGAATTCACCTGGAGGAGCCAGCCAATGGAAGTCCGCCGCCTGGGAGAGCAAATAGGTGCCGAGATCACCGGCGTCGACGTGAAGCGACTCGATGCGTCCGGGTTCGAGCGAATCTATCGGGCCTGGCTCGACAACAACGTCATCGCGGTGCGCGACCAGGCGCTCGACATGCCGGATTTCATCGCCTACAGCCAGCGCTTCGGCGAGGTGTGTCCGCATCCGTCCAAGAGCACCCGCCATCCCGAGTACCCGCAGATCACCATGCTCGGCGTCGGCAAGTTCCGGCCTGACGGCTCGCTCGACAAGGGCATCTACCTGCGCGGAGCCGAGGGTTTCCATACCGACGGCGCCTACGATGCTGTGCCCTTCAAGGCAACCCAACTCTATGCGATCGCGATTCCGAGCCAGGGCGGCGATACGCATTTCGCCAGCATGTACGCGGCGTACGAGGCGTTGCCGCAGCGCCTGCGCGAGCGCCTCGAAGGCCGCCGCGGCGCCTATGTCTACGGCGGGCGCAAGCGCAAGAACGCGCTGCTGAACGAGGAAGACCGGCACGAGGAGCCGGTGTTCCA
>JBOIEI010000131.1:0-1753 GCA_050741055.1 Burkholderiales bacterium
CGCGGTTCGCAGGCCACCAGCGCAAGACACACCAGCAGGGCGATCAGAGCTTGCTTTTCCATGCCCACCACCTCCATCGATTCGGACTGCGACTGCCCAGGTGCAGGCGACATGCCCGGGCGTGCAAGCCGGGAACGGCTGTGCGGGCATCGGTCTTGCGACGACTGGCAAACTACCGCAGTTATTTTTTTCGATTCATGGAGTAACGCGATGGCCAAGCTCGTCACCGGACGAATCGATGATGCCGATGAACTGCAACGCACCCTGACCGCACTCGCCGAGGCAGGATTCGACCGGCGCGAATACGGCACCTTCTATGTAGGTCCCGCCGGCCAGCACGACATCTTCCCGATCGGCGGCGACGCCTATCGCGACAAGGCCACCGAGGAAAGTGCCGGTGGCGCCGCGACCGGCGCCGCCGTGGGCGGAGCTGCCGGCCTCGCAATCGGAGCAGTAGGTGCCGTCGCGCTGCCGGTGGCGGGAATCGCCGCCGCGCTCGCCGGCGCGGGCGTGGGCGCCTATGTAGGCTCGCTCATGGGTGCGATGTCCCAGGCACACCATGCCCAGCGCAGCGAATCCACGCAGGAGCACCCGGTGGAGCCCCAGGGCGGCGTGAGGATCGCGGTCAACGTGGAGCGCCCCGGAACCGAAGCTCGCGCCATGGAAATTCTGCGCAATGCCGGCGCGGAAGACATCGTGCCGGCGGAAGGCGAATGGCGCGATGGTCAGTGGAAGGATTTCGATCCGCGCGTGCCGGCGGATCAGACGCGTAAATGATCGGGGTCACCGGCAAAAACTCGAAAACGAGCGATAGCATAGCAGCGAGCAGGTCGGCGCCGGGAATCTCGCATCGTTGCGCCGAGCCGCCGACCAAGGGCTCTGGAACCGTACAAACAAGCACCGACGATCTCGAAGCGAAGGGACGTCTCAGCGCCGTACCCTATCGTTCGCTGCACGCATTTCAGGTTCCGGGGAGCAGTGCTTCCCCGGAACCGGTCACTCAACGCGCGCCCGGCCGCTCAGGAGTCGCCGGAGAGTCCCTGAAACTCAGCCTGCACCCGTGGCGCTGAGCTTATTGTCCACGTCCTTCACGCCATCGACGCCCTTCGCGATCTGAACCGCTTTGTCGATCATGTTCTTGCTCGGCACTTCGCCCTTCAGCGTAACGGTGCCGTTGGTCGTGTCGACGTTGATCTTGGTGCCATCGACGTCCGACTCGGCCAGCAACGCCGCCTTGACCTTGGCAGTGACGGCGGCGTCGTCCACGGTCTGGCCGGCCGTGCGATCGGCGGTGCTCGCGGGCGGGGTGGTGGCCGATGGGGCGCTCGCAGTCTTATCGGGCGCCGTCGGCGCAGTGGCCGGCGGTGTCGGCGGTGTGGTGGTATCCGCAGGCGGGATCGTGGTCGTGTCGGACGCGCGGCCCATGGTGGTGGTATCGGCTTCGCGATCGCCGCAGCCGGCCAACCCGGCGAGAGCCAATGACACCGCTGCAGTCATCAGCGCGGTACGGATCTTCATGGAACCTCCTTGTGGTTGCGTTGAATGGCACGGTGCGTTCAGCAATGCTGATGCCCGCTTGCCGTTCGTACGCGCAGTCGACCCCCGGCACGTGCATTGCATTACCCCTGCGACGGCGCCGCGAATTGCCGTTGCACGCCAAATTCGCGAATAGAAACTTCGGACTGGAAACGAGATGGCCGCGAGCAGGTTGGCACCACCCGAGGCACCGGCGCCTGCCGGACAGCCCTCCCCG
>JBOIEI010000132.1:0-3773 GCA_050741055.1 Burkholderiales bacterium
GATGGCGGCCGTCGCCTTCCCCGGCTCGGGCCATTACAATGCTCCACCACGGAGGAACCGCCATGCCCGAAAGCTATCAGCTCAGCGTCAACGGCAAGTCCTGCAGCGTGCAAGCCGAGGGCGATACGCCGCTGCTGTACATCCTGCGCAACGACTTGAAGCTCAAGGGCGCCCGCTACGGCTGCGGGGTCGGCCAATGCGGCGCCTGCGCCGTGATCATGGACGGCAAGGACATTTTCTCCTGCGACACACCGCTGTGGGCGGCCGCCGGCAAATCGATCACCACGGTCGAGGGCCTGGGCACGCGCGACAAGCCGCACGCATTGCAGCAAGCGTTCATCGACGAGCAGGCCGCGCAATGCGGCTACTGCATCACCGGAATCCTCATGGCCGCCAAGGCGCTGCTCGACCGTACGGCGCAGCCCACCGATGCCGACATCGATGCCGCCCTCGAACGCCACCTGTGCCGTTGCGGCACCCACAATCGCATCCGGCGTGCCATCCATCGCGCTGCACAAGCGTTGGAGCAAAGCCGATGAGCGCCGCCGCCGAAAAACCGGTCTTGCCCGGCAGCCTCAATACCAACCGCAACCTCGATCGCTGGATTCGTTTCGATTCCGATGCAACCGCCGGCGTGCGCGTGGGCAAGGTCGAGATCGGCCAGGGCATCCTCACAGCGCTCGCGCAGATCGCGGCCGACGAGCTCGATCTGCGCCTGGACCAGGTTCGCATCCTCACGGCGAACACCGAGTCGAATCCCAACGAGGGCATGACGAGCGGCAGCCGCTCGGTGGAGGAGTCGGGCGAAGCGGTGCGTTATGCCTGCGCCGAGGTGCGGGCGCTCTTTCTGGAAGCGGCGGCGCGCCGGCTCGGCGTTTCGATCGAAAAGCTGCAGGTCGCCGAGGGAATCTTCCATGCCGACGGGAAGCAGGCCACTTACTGGGACCTCGCCGCCGAGATCGATCTCGGCCGCGAAGCGAGCGGCCAGGTGAGCCCGAAGCAGTCGGCCGACCTCGCGCTCGTGGGTCGCGCGGCGCCGCGAATCGACCTGCCATCGAAAGTCTTCGGCGAGCCGTCGTACGTGCAAGATCTCGACTTGCCCGGCATGGCGCACGGGCGCGTGGTGCGGCCGGCCAACTATTCGGCGACGCTGCGCTCGGTGGACGAAGCGGCGGTGCGGGCGCTGCCCGGCGTGATCGCGGTCGTGCGCGACGGCAACTTCCTCGGCGTCGTGGCCGAGCGCGAAGAGCAGGCGATTCGCGCGCAAGCGGCGCTTGAAAAGAGCTGCATTTGGGATGCGCCGCAGAAGCTTCCCGGCGAAGCGCAGATCTACGACTACCTGCTCGGCCGTCCGGTCGAAACCGAAGTCGTCAGCGACAAGAACGACACGGTGGCCAAGAGCCGCGCCAAGGTGACGCTCGAAGCCACTTACCGCAAGCCGTACATCGCGCACGCTTCGATCGGGCCGTCGTGCGCCGTCGCGCGCTACGACGGCAACCGCTACGAGATCTGGAGCCATAGCCAGGGCATCTTCCCGCTGCGCGGTGACATGGTGAAGTGCCTGCGCGTGCCCGCCGAGCGCATCGTCGTGCACCACGCCGACGGCTCGGGATGCTACGGCCATAACGGCGCCGACGATGTCGCGCTCGACGCGGCCCTGCTTGCCCGCGCGGCGAGCCCGCGCCCGGTAAAAGTGCAATGGATGCGCGAGGAGGAATTCGCCTGGGAGCCGTTCGGCCCGGCGATGGTGATGAAGCTCGCGGCCTCGCTCGACCAAGCCGGCAACGTGGTCGACTGGAATCACGACGTCTGGAGCAATCCGCATAGCAACCGCTCGGGGCGCGGCGCCGGTTCCACGCTGATCGCCGCGCCGCATCTGGCCGATCCGGTCCCCGTGTCGCCTCCGGTCGACATGCCGCTGCCTGCCGGCGCAAGCCATCGCAATGCCATACCACTGTACGACTTTCCGAGCCAGAGGGTCGCGCGCCATCTCATCACCGATACGCCGCTTCGCATCTCGGCCTTGCGCGCGCTCGGCGGCTTCGCCAACGTGTTCGCCATCGAGTCGATGATGGACGAGCTTGCGGCCGGGTGCGGCGCCGACCCGGTGGCGTTTCGCCTGCGGCACCTGAAGGACCCGCGCGGCCGCGCGGTGATCGAGCGCGCGGCCCAGATGGCGAGCTGGAAAGCAGGCGAAAAGGGTGACGGCGTGCGCGGCCGCGGCATCGGCTTCTGCAAATACAAGAACCTCGGTTCCTATTGCGCGGTGATCGTGGAAGTCGAGCTGGAACAGGAGCTGCACGTCGTGCGGGCGTGGGCCGCCGTCGACGTCGGGCGCGTGGTCAATCCCGACGGCGTCATCAACCAAATCGAAGGCGGGATCGTCCAGGCCACGAGCTGGTCAGTCAAGGAGGCGGTACGCTTCGACACCAGCTTCGTCACCTCCCGCCAGTGGGAAGACTATCCCATCCTCACGTTCGGCGAAGCGCCGCAGGTGACCGTCGAATTGATCGACCGTCCTGAACAACCGTCCAAAGGTGCGGGCGAAGGCGCGCAGGGGCCCACCGGCGGCGCGATCGCCAACGCTCTCTTCAACGCGACCGGCGTGCGTGTGCGCGAGCTGCCGCTGACGCGCGAGCGGATCGTTGGCGCGATGAGCTAATAGAACGGCCCGGCATCCGGGCGATACTCACTTACTCGGAGATTCTCGATGCGCATTCTCATCTACGGCGCCGGCGCCATCGGCAGCTATCTCGGCGCCATTCTTTCGGCGGCCGGCAACGACGTGACGCTGCTCACGCGCGGCGCGCAGCACGAAGCTTTATCGACGCGCGGACTGGTTCTCAAGGGCAAGCGCAGCGGCCGGCCGGATCCGATCCGGGTCCGTGCGGTTCGTCCGGGTGAGGAGAAGCCGCCCTACGACATCGTGTTCGTCACGCTCAAGGCGCACCAGATCGCGCCCAACGCCGAGCACATCGCCTCGATGCGGAGCCAAGACGGCTGCTTCGTATTTCTGCAGAACGGACTGCCGTGGTGGTATTTCGATGGCATCGATTCGCCCTACGCGGGCACCCGGCTGAAGACGCTCGACGCCGATGGTACGCTCGCGCGCGTTTTCCCCGCCGAAACGATCGTCGGCGGCGTGGTGTTTCTGCCGACGACGACGGGAGGACCGGGCGTGCTCACGGTGGCCGATCTGCCGTCGGACCGCATGGTGATTGGAGAAGTGGATAACAGCCGCAGCCGGCGGCTGGAAGACATCGTCGCGATGGTGGGCGCCGCGGGCTGGAAGAGTGAGATCAGCGCCGACATCCGCACTTCGAAGTGGGGCAAGATGGCCGGCAATTCGGTATGGAATCCGCTTTGCGCGCTGACGCAGGCGAGCAACAACGAAATCGCGATTTATCCGCCGGCGCGGGAGCTGGCCGTGGCAATGATGAAGGAAGTGATCGCGGTGGCCCAGTCGGTCGGCGCGAAGCTGAACGTCGACGTCGACAAGACAGTGGCCGAGGTCGCGAGCCGACCTGCGATGCTGTCCTCGACGCTCGGGGACGTGCGCGCCGGGCGCCAGCTCGAGCTGGCGGCGCTGGATCTCGCGATCATCGAGATGGGCGAGCTGACCGGCGTGCCGACACCGAACCTGAGGGCGATTACCGCCTGCGCCGGCGTGCTCGACGAGCGCATCGTCAAGGACGGCGTCGCGATCCGCCCGGTTTCCGTTCGCTGACTCGTGAATCCTGTAACCGAGCCGATCATACTGACCCGCATCGAGC
>JBOIEI010000133.1:0-6210 GCA_050741055.1 Burkholderiales bacterium
CGCGTTGAGCACGCAGTTGAGCGCCACGCCGCCCGCCATGCACAGATCGGCCGCGTTCGTTTCCTGGTGCAGCCAGTCGACCATCTGCAGCACGGTTTCCTCCAGCGCGAGCTGCAGCGAGCGCGCGATGTCCTGATGCTGCCGCTCGAACGGCGTGCCTGCATTCATGGCGCGCTACCGCTTCTTCTTCAACCCGATCCGGTACACCAGCATGGGGCTCGCCGTAATCGAGGCGATGATGACGGGGCTGCCGATCGTGGCATTGGCCACGACCGAGATGCGACCGTTATTCGCGACGGTGCGTCGGGCTACGCCGACACGGATATCGACAGGCTGATCGATCACATGCAAGCGGCTGCTTGCGGATCGAGCAGCCGCGTACACGCTCGGCAAAGCGGCACGCCGCTATGCGCTGGAGCGTTTCGCCATCGGCCGCTTCGTCGCGGACTGGGAAGACGCGCTCGCCTCGGTCACGCGCTAGCCACCCCCGCTAGCCACCCCTATTGGGCGCCCACCGCATTGCGGGCATCCGCAATGCGTCGTACCGGGCTCCACAGTTCGTTGCGGAGACCGTCAGTGAAGGATGCGAATCGAAGCACGCAAATCGATACCGGAAATGCCGAGCCGAAAGAGGCGCCGAAGCCTCCATCGCCGGACAAAGCCCACCGCGCGCGCGCCGGCAGCAGCGAGCATCACGACAACCAACGCAGCATGGGTGTCGGAGCCGATCACGTGACCGACGCAATGCGGCGCGACAAGCGCGGTACGTTCCCATGAATCGGGCGGGAATAGCCATTGCGTAGAAACCGGGCAGGAAGCGGTGCAAACCCGCGCCGCCGTCCGATCTATGCGCACCTCGTTCCCAAGGAGTAGACCATGAGACTCAATCGAACCCCAATCGCAGCAGCCCTGTGCTGTATGGCGCTCGCATCGGCGCCGATCGCATTCGCAGCCGGCGATAGCAGTAGCAGCAGTAGCAGCGGTACCTCAGGATCGACGATGAACCGTTCCGGTTCCAGCATGAGCGGCAGCGATCACGGTACGGCTTCGTCGACGGATTCGCAAACAGTGCGTCAAGTGCAGCAGGCGCTGGCCGACAAGGGGCACAATCCGGGTCCGATCGACGGCGTCATGGGACCGCAAACGCGCGCCGCGCTGCAAAAGTACCAGCGGCAGAACAACCTCAGCGGCGCGAGCGGCCTGGATAAGCAGACGCTCGATTCGCTCGGCGTGCAAGCGAGCTCCTCCATGGGCGGCAGCGGCAGCATGGCGGGCAGGACCGATAGTGGAAGCTCCGCAGGCGGCACCGGCTCGGCGGCCGGCGGCTCCGGCGGGCATGCCGGCACGGGTAGCAAGTTCCCGTCGAGTAGCAGCAGCGCCGACCAGGGCACCGCCAGTGACGGAGGTGGCGGCTCGCGCGATAGCGGCGCTTCCGCCGGCGGCACCGGCTCCACCAACGGCGGCGCAGGCGGCACGGCGCGCACGCCGAATTCTTCGCCTTCGGGCAGCAATGCATCGCAAGGCACTGCCAGCGATGGTGGGCCGACGAGCGATAACCCCTCCGGCGGGACCAAGCGATAACCCCTCCGGCGGGACCAAGTAAGACCGTCGTGCGTTTCTCTTCGATGGAGTGGACCCTTTGGGTTCGCTCCATCGACGCCTGCTCTTGCGATACCGCTACTGCCCGCGCCTCGATCACCCGCTCATGCACCAGACTTACCTGTCGTACGGGTTATCTGGCGGCCACACAAGCGCATCGCGCAGCTCCATAGAGATTAGAGTCAGCTTGGCAGACGGCATCAGAACGTGCCCCGGTGGCCTCGTGGCCGCACCGTTCGGATTGCTACGCCCGCCTCACTCGAAGGTGGTATCGCGTAACCGGTGCCGCGCTCGGTAGCGGGCAAGCGGGCTGGCGGTCATAAAACGCAACCCCGTGAAGAGACACAACGCGGCAAGTGCGAACACCAGGCCGCACAGGATCGCCGCCACGCCAGTCACGTCGGCGAGCAGGGCCGCGAGGCCCAGTATGCCGCCAACGACACCGGTTCCGATCAGAATCATGCTATCGCTTCGCATTCCAGCACTCGCTATGGACGTGAACGAAGCTCGATGCGAGATGCATCGAGGCTAATCGCGTCCTTGCAACTGGCGTTCCTCTCTTCGCGCTTCCACTTCAGCTCGCCCGCAAACGGCGGCGGCAGGCGTGCATGCCGATTGCTGCAAGCGATTGATTGCGGCGATTCGGCCGCGCATTCACCCTGGAGTGCCGCTTCATGGCGACGCGCAAGACCAGAA
Organism: Burkholderiales bacterium; assembly: GCA_050741055.1. Taxonomy (GTDB): domain Bacteria; phylum Pseudomonadota; class Gammaproteobacteria; order Burkholderiales; family WYBJ01; genus WYBJ01. The sequence goes on from JBOIEI010000133.1 coordinate 2,296, forward strand.
ATCCCAACGCAGGCGGAGGCAAGACCGCGAGTCCCTCCGGCAAGACCGACACCGGAAAGAGCAAGGCAGACACTCAGAAGAGCAGCGCGCGCAGCACTGTAAGCGCCCCCGCAGCCGCGACTCGGGGGCGCAAGCCCAGTCCCGACCCGCTACTGGCGAAGCTCGAGGCTTGCAACGAACTGGCGGGCTCGATGCCGTTCAACGCCAACAAGGCGCTCGAATACGGCGAGCTCGCGACCGCGCCGCAGCCGGGCGCGACCGTGGAAGCGCCCGGCCCGGCCGCCACGGCGAGCACGCTCACCGAAACGTCTGCCTCGGACAAGGTCGGCAATGGCGAGCCAGAGCTCGGCAGCAACGCGGCCATCGCGCCGCTCGATCGCGTGCGCGCCGATTCGAGCGGCCGCGAGATGACCACGAACCAGGCCGTTCCGGTCGCCGACAACCAGCACTCGCTGCGAGCTGGAATGCGAGGCCCCGCGCTGCTGGAAGACTTCATCCTGCGCGAGAAGATCACGCACTTCGACCACGAACGCATCCCGGAGCGGATCGTGCATGCGCGCGGCTCGGCCGCTCACGGCTATTTCGAGTGCTACCAGCCGCTCACGCGCTACACGCGCGCGTCGCTGTTCGCCCAAGCCGGCAAGCGCACGCCCGTGTTCGTGCGCTTCTCCACCGTGATCGGCGAGCGCGGATCGACCGATACCGCCCGCGACGTGCGTGGCTTCGCGGTCAAGTTCTACACCGACCAGGGCAACTGGGACCTGGTGGGCAACAACATGCCGATATTCTTCATCCAGGACGCAATGAAGTTTCCGGATCTCGTCCATGCGGCCAAGCCCGAGCCGCATTTCGCCGTACCGCAGGCATCGACCGCGCACGACACCTTCTGGGATTTCATTTCGCTCATGCCGGAATCCACGCACATGATGTTGTGGGTCATGTCCGACCGTGCGATCCCGCGCAGCTTTCGCATGATGCAGGGCTTCGGCGTGCACACGTTCCGCCTGATCAACGCGCAGGGCGACTCGCACTTCGTCAAGTTCCACTGGGAGCCGGTGCTGGGCACGCACTCGCTCGATTGGGATGAAGCGGTGAAGATCTCGGGCGCCGACCCCGACTTCCACCGCCGGGATTTGTGGGAGGCGATTGAATCCGGCCAGTTTCCCGAGTACGAGCTCGGCCTGCAGATCTTCACCGAGGAGCAGGCCGAAGGCTTCAGCTTCGACGTCCTGGACGCAACCAAGATCGTGCCGGAGGAGCTAGTCCCGGTCACGCCGGTGGGGCGGATGGTGCTCAATCGCAACCCGGACAACTTCTTCGCCGAAACCGAGCAGGTCGCCTTTTGCGCTGCGCACATCGTGCCGGGCATCGATTTCTCGCACGATCCGCTGCTCGCCGGGCGCATCCACTCGTATGTGGATACCCAAATCTCGCGCCTGGGCGGGCCGAACTTCCACGAAATCCCGATCAATGCGCCGGTCGTCGAGGTGCACAACAACCAACGCGACGGCATGCACCGGCAGACGATCCACCGCGGACGGGTGAGCTACGAGCCCAATTCTCTCGCCGGCGGCTGCCCGTTCCAAAGCGGCGAGCGGGGCTTCACGTCGTTCCCGCACGCCGAGATGGAATCCAAGGTGCGCGCGAAGCCCAAGCTCTTCGCAGACCATTACACCCAGGCGACGTTGTTCTGGAACAGCCAGACGCCGGTCGAGAAGGCGCACATCGTGCGCGCCTTCCGCTTCGAGCTTTCGAAAGTGCAGGTGCGCGCGGTGCGCGAGCGGATGGTCGCCTCGCTGGTGAATGTCGCGCTCGATCTGGCCCAGCCGGTGGCGGACGGGCTCGGCATGGCGCTGCCGCCGCCGCTGCCGAAAGCACTGGAGCAAGCGCCCAGGCCCGAGGTCGACAATTCCCCCGCACTGTCACTCATGGCGCGTCCGGGCAACGACAGCATCACAACGCGCCGCATCGCGATCCTGGCAGCCGACGGCATGGATGGAAAGGCTGCTAGCGCGGTGCACGCCGCGCTCGTCGCGGCGGGGGCCGTGCCACGCTTCGTCGCGGCGCGGCTGGGGCCGGTACGCACCGCGCAGGGCGAGAGTATCGAGATCGAGGCTACCCTCGAGATAACGCCTTCGGTGATCTATGACGCCATGGTCGTCCCTTGCGGCAGACAGGCGGCGACGCAGCTGCTGAGCCTCGGCCATGCGCTCGAGTTCGCCAAGGACCAGTACCGGCATGCGAAGCCGATTCTCGCCATCGGCGCCGGCCGCGACTTCATCGAAGGCGCCGGCATTGCCTTCACCCTGCCCTCGGGCGATCCCGACAGCGGGCTCCTCCATGCGAGCGTCGAGGAAATCGACGCCGTGCTGCCGCGGTTCATCGAAGCCGTGGCGCGGCACCGTCATCATGCCCGCGAGATGGACCCGCCCACGGTCTGATACTTGCCGCCTGGGGCCAACCCATGACCCAACCCACTGGAGCGATCGAATGAACGAGGCGCGCTTGAAGGAGTTGCTGCTGCAGTCGCTGGAGCACGAGAAAGGCGGTGTCAAGCTCTACGAGGCCGTCTGATCACCGTCTCGCTCGCCGCTCCGCTGTAGCGGAAGCGACCCTGCGCAGGCGAGAGCCGAGGAAGCTCGGAATATCGTTCCAGACTCGCATGGAATACCCCGGCCGCGTCATGGTCGGAGCAGCCAGGTCGCGAATCGCCTATACCGAGACGCTGATCGCGATATCGCCCTCGCGGCGCAGGATGTCGATCCCGACGTTGTTCTGGTAGCGATTGAGGATCACGTCGACGCTCGCCTCGCCCAGCTTCAGGCGCTCGATGCGGATCCAGTCGATGAAGGGCGGCAGCCGCGGCGAGTGCAGCGAGAGCGCGCGCTTGTCGACATCCAGGTCGATCCCGAGACAGGCCTGTAAGAGCGCGAGCACGCTTGCGGCCGCCCACGCCTGCGGCGAGCAGGCCACCGGGTAGAGGGTGGGGCCCTCGCCCGGGCGGCGCGGAAAGCCGCAAAACAGCTCCGGCAGCCGATGCTGATCGAAATGCAGGCTGGCCTCGAACATGCCGGTCAGGATGCTCACCGCCGCTTCCGTATAGCCGTAACGCGCCATGCCGACCGCGATGAGCGCGTTGTCGTGCGGCCATACGGAGCCGTTGTGGTACGACATCGGGTTATAGCGCGCCTGCGTCGTCGCCAGGGTGCGAATGCCCCAGCCACTGAAGAAATCCGGCGCCGTCAACACGTCCACGATGCGCTCGGCGCAGGCGCGCGAGGCGATCCCGGTCCAGAGCGCATGACCGGCGTTGGATGCCGCCACCTCGCACTTGCGCTTGGCGCCGTCGAGCGCGATGGCGTAGGTGCCCAGGCGCTCGCACCAGAAAGCCGCCTCGAAATGAGATTTGAGCGCCATCGCTTCGGCGCATAGCCGCTGCGCCAGGATGGCGTCGCCCATCAGGCGCGCCAGATCGGAAGCCATGAGCTTCGCCTCGTACACGTAGGCCTGAACCTCGCACAACGCGATCGGCGCTTCGGCCAGCACGCCCCCGGCATGAAAGACCGAATCCTGCGAGTCCTTCCAGCCCTGTTGCACCAAACCTTCGGAGCTGGTGCGCGCGTATTCGACGAAGCCGTCGCCGTCGCGATCGCCGTAGCGCTCGATCCATTCGAGCGCATGCAGGATGTTCGGCCAGATCGCGCGAATGAAGGCCGTGTCACCCGTGCGGCGGTGGTACGCGCCGGCCAAGGCGACGAACAACGGCGTTGCATCAACGGTCCCATAGTAGCGCCCGAACGGGATCTCGCCCGTGCGCGCCATTTCGTTGCGGCGCGCCTCGTGCAGGATCTTGCCCGGCTCGCTGTCGCGCTCGGGATCCTCGACGGTTGCCTGGGTCGAGGCGAGGAACGCGAG
>JBOIEI010000134.1:0-9023 GCA_050741055.1 Burkholderiales bacterium
GGGGTAGGCAGGGCAACAAGACCAGTCATTGTTCCGCTCCTCAAATGCGCCGCAGATTCGAATGCGCCGCAGATTCGAATGCGGCGCAAATGTTAGCACTCTAATATTGAGAGTGCCAGGCGCGAAAAGTTTCCGCCCCTGCGGCTCCGCACCATGGGCTTAGCGGCGCAACTCGCGCGCCCTGGCAGCCCGGGTTGCACACAGCCAGGCGGCCGCGCAACCCAGCGCGGCACCGACGCCAAGAACGCTCCCGGCACTTGCCCAGGGCAACGGCTGCAATTCCAGCATCGTGCCGTAAGTGATTGACAGATTGGCGAACTCTTGAGAGACAAGGGCGTGGACCGCGGCGATCAGGGAAAGCGCGATGGCTGCGCCGAAAAAACCCTGCAGGGCACCAAAGTAGAGGTAAGGGCGACGCAGAAAGGCGTCGGTGGCCCCGATCAGGCGGGAGAGCTCGATTTCCTCCTGCTGCTGCAACATTTGCAGGCGCACGGTATTGAATGTCACCGCCAGCATGGCGAGTCCGAGCAGCCCCCCCAGGCCGACCGCGGCAAGCCAGCCGGCGCGAACCAGCGCGTCCAGCTTTTGCGCCCAGTCGGAGTCGACTTGCACCCGGGCGACTCGCGGCCAGCCCGCGACTTCGCGGCGCAGCTCGTCCAGGCGGCGCGTGTCCAGGGCCGCCAGGCGCAGCGTGAACGCGTCGGGAAGCGGATTGTCGGGCAGGGCGTCCAGGACATCGGCCAGCGCAGCCGATTGCCGCAAGCGCTTCGAAGCTTCCACCCGCGAAATGAAACGCACGTCGGCACCTTCGATCCGATGCAGACGCTCGGCCACCTGCTCGATCTCCGCCGGAGCCGCATCGAGCGCGAGGAAGATCGACATTTCGGGCGTGGCGGGATGGCGCGCAGCGAAGCTGCGGACATTCTCCACGACGAGCACGAAGGCGAGCGGCAGCGCAAGCGCGATCCCGAGCACGCCCGATTCGAACAAGGCCGCCAGCGGGCGTCGGGCATAGCGGGCGAGCGCCCGGCGAGCGGCATAGCGGTGGGCGGCGAGCCAGGATTTCACGCGCCGCCACCTGCGTGCAGGCGACCGGCGCGCAGCTCGATGCGCCGCGGCTGCAGGCGCTCGGAAATGGCCGGGTCGTGCGTGGCGATAACGACCGTCACGCCGGCCCGGTTGAGCGATTGCAGCAGATCGGCGATCGCGGCAGCGTAATCGGGATCCAGGTTGCCGGTGGGCTCGTCGGCGAGCAAGATCGCCGGCCGATGGACGATCGCGCGTGCGATGCACAGGCGCTGTTGCTCGCCGCCCGAGAGCGCGATCGGCTGGCTGCGGCTGCGGTTCAGCAGCCCCACCTTGTCGAGCGCGGCGCTGACCCGGCCCGAAATGGCGGCCGCATCGAATCCGACGATGCGCAATGGCAGCGCGACATTGTCGAACACGTTGCGGTCGTACAGCAGCTTGTGATCCTGGAAGACGAGCCCGAATTGGCGCCGCAGATACGGCAATGCACGCGCGCGAAGCCGCGACAGATCCTCGCCGTTGACGGCGATGCGCCCCGCGGTCGGCGCCTCGATCGCGGCCATGAGGTTGAGCAGCGTGCTCTTGCCGGCGCCCGATGGCCCGGTCAGCACCGCGAGCTCGCCGCGCCCGATTTCGAGGCTCACCTGCGTCAACGCCTCGATGCCGCCCGGATAGCGCTTGTCGACCCGGGCGAAGCGGATCATGGCAGCGCCGGAGGTAGCTGCGCGCGGCGCGTATGAGGGCTGAGGGTGGGGCTGCAGGTCGCGGGGCCTCAATCGAACAAGGCGTCGACGAAAGCGCGCGCGTCGAACGGCTGCAGGTCGTCCATGCCTTCGCCGACGCCGATGAAACGAAGCGGAACGGGCTTGTCCTTCGACTGGGTCGAGCGCGTATGGGCGATCGCGGCAATGACTCCGCCCTTGGCCGTTCCGTCGAGCTTGGTCATGATGAGCCCGGTGACGCCGAGCGCTTCGTCGAAGGCCTTCACTTGCGCGAGCGCGTTCTGGCCGGTGTTGGCGTCGAGCACGAGCAGAATCTCGTGCGGCGCGCCAGGCTGGGCCCGATCGATGACGCGCTTGACCTTGCGGATTTCGTCCATGAGGTGCAGCTGGGTCGGCAGCCGGCCCGCGGTATCCGCGATCAGGATGTCGCTTCCGCGCGCCCGGGCCGCCTGTACCGCATCGAAAATCACCGCCGCGGAATCGCCGCCGCGCTGCGAGATCACCGCGACGTTGTTGCGCTCGCCCCAGACCGCGAGCTGCTCGCGTGCGGCCGCGCGGAAGGTATCTCCAGCGGCGAGCAACACCGAGCGCCCGCTCTCCTGACAATGCTTCGCCAGCTTGCCGATGGAGGTCGTCTTGCCGGTGCCGTTCACGCCCACCATCATGATCACGAACGGCTTCTCGCCCGAGACGTCGAGCGGCGCCTCGAGTGGCGCGATGAGCTCGTGGAGCACGTCCTTCAGTGCCGCGCGCAGTTGGCCGGCATCGGCGAGTCGATCGCGCTTAGCGCGATTACGCAGCGCCCCGATCACGTGCTCGGTGGCCGCGACACCGACATCGGCCGAGATGAGCAGTGTTTCCAGTTCCTCGTACAGCGCCTCGTCGATCTTCGGATGGCGCGCGAAGAGCTCCGTGACATCGGTATTGAGCACCTCGCGGGTGCGCTGCAGGCCCTGCTTCAACCGCGAAGCCCAGCCGCCTTCGTCCTTGCGGTCGGATTCCTTGCGCTCCGATTTGAGGAAACCGAACATGATGCTACAGTGTCAGAGGAAAAGTCCGAGAGCGATCGATTCTAGCATGCGGGTTTGCGCGCTTCTGTGGTTGACCATCCTTGCCTTCGGCGCGTTCGCGCCGTCGCGATCCGCAGTCGCAGCGAGTCCGCCGGTGCACGAGTATCGGCTCGACAACGGCATGCGAATCTTCGTGCGCGAGGATCATCGCGCGCCGGTCGTGGTGTCGATGGTGTGGTATGTCGCCGGCAGCGTCGACGAGTTGAACGGCACGACCGGCGTCGCGCACGTGCTCGAGCACATGATGTTCAAGGGCACGGAGAAAATCCCCAACGGCGAGTTCTCGCGCCGCATCGCGCACGCAGGCGGGCGCGACAATGCGTTCACCAGCCGCGACTACACCGCCTACTTCCAGACGCTGCATCGCGATCATCTGCCGCTCGCGCTGCAGATGGAAGCCGATCGCATGGCCAATCTCATCCTGAGCAAGGACGAGTTCGAGAAGGAATTGCGCGTGGTGATGGAAGAGCGCCGTTGGCGCACCGACGACCGGCCGCACTCGCTCATGTACGAAGGGCTCATGGCGACCGCGCTGCTTTCGCACCCTTACCGCCAGCCGGTTATCGGCTGGATGAACGACCTGAAGAACATGGAGGTGGGGGATGCACGCGAATGGTATCGGCATTGGTACGCGCCGAACAACGCCATCCTGGTCGTCGTCGGCGATGTGCGTGGGGAAGAAGTGCATGATCTGGCGCGCAAGTATTTCGGCGGCATCGAGGCGCGCGCGCTGCCCGAACGCGATAACTTCGTCGAGCCCGAGCAGAGGGGGCCGCGCCGCATCACGATCAAGGCGCCGTCCGAGCTGCCGAGCCTGCTGATGGCTTATCGCGTGCCTAAGCTGGAAGATCCGACGACACAATGGGAGCCGTTCGCGCTCGACGTGCTGGAAGGCGTGCTCGACGGCCACGAAGGCGCCCGTCTGCAGGCAACGTTGGTGCGCGGCTCGCACCTTGCGGCGGCCGCGGGCGCGGGTTACCAGGGCATCGGGCGCGGGCCCGGGATGTTTCTGCTTTCGGGAACTCCGTCGGAGGGAAAGACCGTGGAGGAGCTCGAGCAGGCGTTGAAGGCCGAGGTGCGGCGCATCGCCACCGAAGGCGTGCGCGAAGACGAGCTTGCCCGGGTGAAGGCGCAAGTGGTGGCCGCTCAAGTCTATGCGCGCGATTCGATGTTCGCACAGGCACGCCAGATCGGCTCGCTGGAGGCGATCGGCCTGTCGCACCGGCTGATCGACCTGCAGGTCGAACGGCTGCGCGCAGTGACTGCCGAGCAGGTCCAGCAGGTGGCGCAACGCTACTTCAACGACGACGATGCCTTGACGGTGGCGGTATTGCGACCGCAGCCGCTCTCGGGCGAGCGGCCGGCCCGGCCTCCGGCAGGGTTGCGCCATTGAGCGCTCTTGCTTTGAAGGCGTTCATCTTCGCGCTTCTCGCCGCCCTGACGATTGCGAGCGGTAGCGCGCATGCCCTGCTCCCGATCCAGGATTGGAAGACATCCTCCGGGGCACGCGTGCTGTTCGTCGAGAATCACGACCTGCCCATGCTGGACGTGAGCGTGGACTTCCCGGCCGGCTCGGGCTACGACACGAAGGATAAAGCGGGCCGCGCGGCGTTCACGCAGCAACTGTTGCGGCTCGGCGCCGGCGGATTGAGCGAGAACGAGATTTCGCAGCGCATCGCCGACGTCGGCGCGAATCTCGGCGGGCGATTCGATTCCGACCGGGGCGGCGTGTCCCTGCGCACGCTGTCGAATCCGGCCGAACGCGATCCCGCCCTGGAAGTCATGGTGAAAGTGCTGTCGCAGCCCGAGTTCCCCGAAGACGTGCTGGCCCGGGAGCGGGTGCGCGCGATCGCCGGCTTGAAGGAGGCGGACACCAAGCCCGACACGCTCGCCAATCGCGCTTTCAGCCGCGCCGTATTCCCCGACCATCCCTACGGCTTGCGTGCCTCGGGCGAAGTCGAAACCGTGAAGACGCTTGCGCGCGACGATCTAGTCGGCTTCTATCGCAGCCATTACGTCGCCAGCCGCGCCGTCGTCGCGATCATGGGCGACGTGAGCCGAGATGAGGCGGAGAAGATCGCCGAACGCCTTACTGCGGATTTGCCGCGCGCCGGCCCCGAGCCGATCAGCATTCCGCAAGTCGATGAGCTGTCGCAAGCCGTCGCCACCAATATCGCGCATCCCGCGTCGCAGGCGCATATCCTGATCGGCGCGCCGGGCATTCGCCGCGGCGATCCCGACTATTTCGCGCTCTTCGTCGGCAACTACATTCTGGGTGGCGGTGGCTTCGAATCGCGCTTGACCGAAGAGGTGCGCTCCAAGCGCGGGCTGGCCTACAGCGTGTACAGCTATTTCGTGCCGCTACTGCGCGAAGGGCCGTTCCAGATCGGTTTGCAGACGCGCGGCGATCAGGCCAGGGCTGCGATCGACGTGGTGATGCAGACCTTGCGTGCGTTCGTCGCCAAGGGGCCGACCGATCAAGAGCTCGAGGACGCGAAGAGTAACCTGATCGGCGGCTTCCCGCTGCGCATCGATTCCAATCGCAAGATCCACGGGTATCTGGCGATGATCGGCTTCTACAACATGCCGCTCAGCTATCTCGAGGATTTCGTTCCCAATATCCGCGAGGTCACTGTGGCCGACATCAAGGCGGCATTTTCGCGCCACATCGATCCGTCGAAGCTTGTCACCATCGTGGTCGGCGGAGGGGTCGCGGCCGCCGCGGATCGTTGAACGCCAATCGCGTCCGCCTCATCGGGGGCGCTTACCGTAGCCGCATCCTGCGGTTTCCAGCGCGGACAGGGCTGCGGCCGACGCCGGATCGGGTGCGCGAGACCCTGTTCAACTGGCTCGGCCAGGATTTGAGCGGGCGCGAGTGCCTGGATCTTTTCGCCGGCAGCGGTGCGCTGGGCTTCGAGGCCGTCTCGCGCGGTGCGCACCGAGTGGTGATGGTCGAGAGCGATGCGGCAACGTGGCGGGCGCTCGAGCGCAATGCCGCCTTGCTGGGCTGCCAGCCGGTCGTGGAATTGCATCGAGCCGATGCGCTAGAATTCGTACGCGACGCCGGCCGAGCATTCGACATCGTATTTCTCGATCCGCCCTTCGATAGTGGACTGCTTGCGCGCCTCGCAACGGCGCTGCCGCGGCTTACCCGCCCCGGCGGTATGGTCTACGTAGAGAGCGGCCGGGGTGTGGACCTCGATGGCGCCTTCCGGCTGCATCGGCAGGGTCGCGCCGGGCAAGTCACCTATCAACTGTTCAGCCATGGCGACCAATAGAGTCATCTACCCCGGAACGTTCGATCCTTTCACCCTCGGCCACGAGGATCTCGTGCGCCGCGCCGCGCGGCTGTTCGACGAGATCGTGGTCGCGGTGGCCGACAGCCATGCCAAGCGGCCGTGCTTCACGCCCGATGAACGGGTCGAGATCGCTCGCGAGGTCCTGAAACCCTACCCCAACGTGCGCATCATGCGCTTCTCGGGGCTGCTGATCGACTTCGCACGTGCACAAGGCGCCAATGTCATTATGCGGGGGCTGCGCGCGGTGTCGGACTTCGAATACGAGTTTCAGCTGGCCGGCATGAACCGCAACCTCTATCCCGAGATCGAAACGCTGTTCCTCACGCCTTCGGAGCAGTATCTGTTCATCTCGGCCACGCTGGTGCGCGAGATCGCGCTGCTCGGCGGCGACGTGAGCAAGTTCGCGCATCCCTCGGTGGTGGCGCGGTTGAAAGCGAAGGCGGCTCATTAGGGCAGCGACCATGGCATTGATGATCACCGACGAGTGCATCAATTGCGACGTGTGCGAGCCCGAGTGCCCGAACGACGCGATCTCCCAGGGCGAGGAGATCTACCAGATCGATCCGTCGCGCTGCACCGAATGCGTCGGTCATCACGCCGAGCCGCAGTGCCGGAAGCTCTGTCCGGTCGATTGCATTCCGCTGCACCCGGACTATGTGGAAAGCCGCGAGACTTTGTTCGCCAGGTATCTGCGGCTGACCGGAAAGACCGGAGCCGATCGCGACGAAGCCGCTCCCCCGCTGGAAACTCATCCCAGCGGCAACTGATCTTCAGCGTCGCTGACAGCGCGGGCAATAGTAGGTCGCGCGCTGGCCCTGGCGAATCGCCCGGATCGGAGCAGCACACGCACGGCACGCCTCGCCCTCCCGGTCGTACACGAAATAGCATTGCTGGAAGTAGCCCAGACTGCCGTCGGCATGACGCCAGTCGCGCAGGCTGCTGCCGCCCGCTTCGATTGCCTCGCACAGCGTCGCCTGCACCGACGGCACCAGCACCGCGTAGCGCTTGAGACTGATCTTCCCCGCCGGCGTGCGCGGGTGGATGCGGGCGCGGAACAGCGCCTCGTTGGCGTAGATGTTGCCGACGCCGGCGACGACGCGGCTGTTCATCAACGTTTCCTTGATGCTCGCGCGCCGCCCGCGCGTGAGGCGATGCAGCCGCTGCGGCTCGAACTCGGCCGACAACGGTTCGGGGCCGAGATTCGCCAGCAGCGCATGCGCTTCGGGGTCGCCACGCACGCGATGGATCGAGCCGAAGCGGCGCGGGTCGGTCAGGCGCAACGCATGACCCGCATCGAGCTCGAGCTCGAAGTGATCGTGCTTGCCGGCGGGCGCCTGCGCGGCCACGATGCCGAGCGCGCCCGACATGCCCAGGTGCACGATCAGCGCGTCGCGCTCCAGCTCGATGATGAGGTACTTGGCGCGACGGCGAAGATCGCGAATGCGCTGGCCGGTAATGGCTGCGGCAAGATCCGCGGCGATCGGCCAGCGCAAGCGGGCATCGCGGACCGTGACCGCGACGATGCGCCGTCCGACCAGATGCGGCGCCAGGCCGCGGCGCGTCGTCTCCACTTCGGGCAGCTCGGGCATCTAAGTCTAGCCTGGATATTTCATCGTAGGCCACCCGTTGCATCTGCAGCCATCTTCAATTTTTGAGGTAGTTCATCGTCTGTTCGTCGCCTCCGGCGCGGGCCGACCCGGTGAAATATCCAGGCTAGGGTTTCTTGTCCGCAAGAGCCTCGGGCGAGGCGAGCAGCACGCCGGCGAGCCGCGACGGGAAATGGTACTCGAGCCGCTCGTCTTCGCGCCGTAGCACCAAATCCGGGGTCGTGGCCGTGACGCGAAAGCGGATCGTGCGGCCGTCGCGCAGATCGACCTCGATCGAGCCTCGCGCGCGGGCATCGGTTTGCGGTTGGGTGATGATGCTGCTTGCCAGGCGCCAATGATCGACCCAGCGCAGCAGATCGTCCTGCGAAGCCGCTTCGCCGCCCGGTTCGAGCCGCCAGCGGCCACCTTCCTCGCGCACGCTGAAGCGTTCGAGGCGAAACGCGACCGGTTGCTCGCCGGGGTCGAACAGGCGATGCGCCAGCAGCTTCGAGGCATCCCCCGGTAGGTTGGCCGAATACCGTGCCGGCAGCGCGTACACGTGCTCGCCGCTGCGCACATAGAGCTCCTGGGTGAGTGGGTTGCTCATGCCGAATTCGATGACATGACTGTCGAATCGAACGCGCGCCCAGGGCTCATCGAGCTCGAAGCGAGCGAGATCGTACGCCGGTATGCGCTGGGTCGTTTGGGCTCGGCCGATGTCGAGAACGCGGGCCAGCGCGATGGCCTCCAGCCGCCCCGGCACGGGCGTTTGCATGCGCCATTGCCCGCTCTCGCGCGTAAGCACGATTCGCATGCCGCGCGCGCGCTCCAGCTCGATCCGGCGGACGCTCTCGAGCGCCGTGGGCAGGATGGCGTAGCGTTCGGCCGGCTTCGGGTCCGGCCTGAAGTACAGAATCGCCCCGGCCGCTGCGACCAGGACCAGCAAGGCGATATTGAGGAACGAGCGGGGATTGGCGCGCACGCGATTTCCGTCAGGCGGCTCGCCGCCGCCACCAGATCCAGGCGCCCGCCGCGATGAGTCCGAGAGGCACCGCGATCAGGAAGACGATGACGAGCGCGGCCAGCCAGCTCCTTGAAAGCGTCAGGCTCACGTCGGGCGCGCTGCGCGGCTGGATCGCGATCAGCCGATCGTCGCCGGTGAGCCAGTTGACGATGTTCACGCCCAGATCGAGGTTGCCGCCGTTGCCCAGATAGGCGTTGGCGAGAAAGTGGCCGCTGCCGATCGCGACGATGCGCTGGTTTCGCTCCTCGCGCAATCGCTCCAGCGCAAACGCGATGGTGACCGGGCCGGGCGAATCG
>JBOIEI010000135.1:0-2785 GCA_050741055.1 Burkholderiales bacterium
GCATCGGCCTGCATGCCGATGCGCGCCCTGCAAGGGGTCCTGGCGCCCGTCAAGCCCCAGGCTGATCGGCGTTGGGAAAGAACAGCTGCTCGCCGCCGAGCTTGTACTCGGCGATGGCTTTCTGCCCTGCCGGCGAGATCAGCCAGTCGATGAACGCCTGCCCGTCGGCTTTCTTCACGCTCGGGTGCTTCGCGGGGTTGACCAGGATGACGCCGTACTGATTGAAGAGCCGCTTGTCGCCTTCGACCAAAATAGCGAGCTCGCCGCGGTTCTTGAAGGCGAGCCAGGTGGCGCGGTCGGAGAGCACGTAGGCGTTCATCGACGACGAGGTGTTGAGCGCCGGCCCCATGCCCTGGCCGGTTTCGCGATACCAGCTGCCCTTGTCCTTACCCACCTCGATTCCGGCCACCTTCCACAGCAGCAGCTCGGCCATGTGCGTGCCGCTGCGATCGCCGCGGGAGACGAACGGTGCCTTGGCGCCCTCGATCTTGCGCAGCGCTTCGACGATGTCCTTGCCGCCGGCTACCTTGGCCGGATCGGCTTTCGGGCCGATCAGGACGAAGTCGTTGTACATGACCGGCTGGCGCTTCACACCGTGGCCTTCGGCGATGAACTTCTCTTCCGCGGCACGCGCGTGCACGAACACGACGTCGGCGTCGCCGCGGCGCGCAAGATCGAGCGCCTGCCCGGTGCCGAGCGCGACCACGCGCACCTCGATGCCGGTCTTCTTCTGGAACTGCGGCAGGATGTGCTTGAACAGGCCCGACTGCTCGGTGGACGTGGTCGACGCCACCGTGATGAAGCGCTGCGCGGCTGCGTTCGGCGCGAGGGCGAGCGCGGCGATGAGGGCAACGAGGGACATGACCGTTCGTTTCAGTGCCATGGCAGTTCTCCCTTGATGAAAGCGGCAGCTTCGGGCGTTTGCGGTGCGCAAAAAAAGCGTTCGACCGGCGCACGCTCGACCAGGCGCCCGCGATCGATGAACAGGATCTCGTCGCCCATACGCCGGGCTTGTCCGAGGTTGTGCGTGGTCATGACGACCTTGGTCCCGCCGGCGCGGATGCGTTCGACGATCTCTTCCACTTCGCGCGTCGCACCCGGGTCGAGGTTCGCCGTGGGCTCGTCGAGAAAGAAGACTTCGGGCTCGATCGCCCAGGCGCGCGCGAGCGCAAGGCGTTGCTGCTCGCCCCCGGAAAGCACGCGGGCGGGCCGCTTCGCCGCCTGCCACAGGCCGACCGCCCGCAACGCGTTTTCGGCGCGCGCCACCCGCTCGCGACGAGGCACGTCCGCGAGCGCGAGCGCGTACGTCACATTGCCCAGTGCCGAACGGCGCAGCATCACCGGGCGCTGAAACACCATCGCCTGGCGCAGGCGCCGTTGCGCTTGCGCGGCACCCCGCCATTCGATGCAGCCCGCGCTCGGGGCCAGCAGCCCGTGGCACAGGCGCAGCAGCACGCTCTTGCCCGCGCCATTGGGGCCAAGAATGACCGTGCGGGAGCCGGCCTCGATGGCGCAGCTGACGTCGTCGATGATGGTGCGGCCGTTGACGCCGAAGCTCACATGATCGAGCACCAAGGGCAGCAGCGAGGTGAGATTCATCGGCGGGCGGCTGCTATCCATAGCGGTGTTGCGCCCCGGTCTTGATCGCCTGGGCCGCGGCGTTGATGCCCAGCACCAGGCACACCAGCACGATGCCCAAGCCCAGCGCGAGCGGCAGGTCGCCCTTGCTGGTCTCGAGGGCGATGGCGGTGGTCATTACGCGCGTCACGCCGTCGATGTTGCCGCCCACGATCATGACCGCGCCCACCTCGGCGGCGGCGCGGCCGAAGCCGGCGAGCACGACCGTAACCAGGGAAAAGCGCGTGTCCCACACCATGGTGAGTCCCGCTCGCAGCGGCGTTACGCCGAGCGAGCGCAATTGCTCCATGTATTCGCTCCACGCGTCTTCCACGATCTGACGGGAAAGGCCTGCGATGATCGGCACGATCAGCAGGGTTTGCGCGATCACCATGGCGGTGGGCGTGAACAGCAGTCCCAGCGGCCCCAGTGGCCCCGCGCGCGACAGGACCAGATACACGACGAGCCCTACCACGACCGGGGGCAGCCCCATGAACGCATTGAGCGCAACGATCGCCGCATGGCGGCCTGGAAAACGCACGATCGCGATGAAGGCGCCGAGCGGCAGACCAATGAGCGTCGCCAGGGCGACTGCGCTCAGGCTCACGCCGAGGCTCAGACCGACGATGGCGGCGAGCTGGCTATCGGCGCTCGCAACCAGTCGCGCCCCTTGCGCGAACGCTGACCAGAAGTCTTCCATGGGAGATATGCCGACCTGGCCCTATTTGCGGGCGCAGGAATTGTATGCCAGGCTGGGCGCTGACTCGAATATGCAGGATCGTGCATATGAAGCTCGGCAAGTCGCAGCCAACCATTGCGGACGTGCGCATGCGCGGGTTTCCGTCCCGCGCCCGAGTCGCAACGGCGCTCGACTGGATCGAGCGCAACGTGCGCGCGCTCGATCCGGAAGCCGTCGCGCTCGACGAGTTGCATGGCCGTGTCCTCGCATCCGATGTGACGGCCGGGTTGGACGTGCCCGCATTCGATCGCGCGGCGATGGACGGCTATGCGCTGCGCGGCGCCGAAACGATCGGCGCCGCCGAATACAACCCGCTCGTGTTCGAGCTGCGCGGCGCCGCATTTCCCGGTCGCCCGTATGACGCTGCGGTTCTGCCTGCCACAGCGATACGCATCATGACCGGCGCGCCCATGCCCGAAGGCGCGGACG
>JBOIEI010000136.1:0-3764 GCA_050741055.1 Burkholderiales bacterium
CGCTAAGGAAGACCAGGTGCGGAATTACCAGCAGCTTTCGAACACCTGGGACGCTTCCGGTAAATGGTTTGCAGCTCACTCCCTCGCCCCCAACCTCTCCCGAAAGGAAGGGGGGTGCATTGCGCAAAGCGGCTTATCTGTCACTTTCGCACGTTCAATAGGATGCCTTTTTGATGCATGCATACCGAGCACGGCAGAATCACGCCTCGCCCGCTCGACGAACCGTCGATGTCGCGCTCCGGCTCGTTCAGCGGTCGCGTTCGCCCCAGCAACGCCGCATCCTCGATCTGCCTGGCGTTACGCGAAGGTGCTGGGACCTGCCGGTCGAATCCGGTGAATTCCGCAAGGCGCCCGCACCATGAGCACCTCCGATCTGATGTACGCGCCGGCGGAGTTGCGCGATCGCTTTCTCAACGCCGTCGACGCCCAGGATGACGCACTATGCGATCGCCTGGCTGTCGATCTGAAAACCTGCATGAATCCATTGCCCGGCTTGACGTGTCAGCAGCTCGGTCTTCCGATCGGAAGCACGTATGGATCGGCGGCCAGGCACATCCTGGGGGCGTCGCATGAACAGCAGAGCCGATACCTGCCGGCGGAGAAGCCGTGAACTGCAGTAATGCGCTCGGACGCTGCCCCGCTCGGGCGAGCGCCAGGCGCGGATCGATCGACTTCACGCGCCGGAATTTCGCGAGCTAGCCGTGAAGATCTACCAGGTCCTCCAGCGCAGCGGCATGTGGCATGTCCATGTTCCCGACGTCTCCGCAGGCGTGTATCCCTCGGAAGACAAGTCGTGCATGGTCGAATGGGCGTGCGACGCCGCTCGCAGATGCGACGGTGAAGTGCACGTGCGCGATCGAGGCGGGCAAATCGAAGCCGTTTACGGCTACGTCAACGGCGTACAGCAGCGCAAGGCATCCTCCGGCAAGAGCTAGCGCGCACCACGGCTCAATCCATGCGAAATCCCAGCTGCTGCAGCCGTGCACGCACGGCCGGCTCCTGCAGCAACGAGCGGAACAGCGCAACCGCAGGCCGCTCCAGACGCGCCCTCGGCACGACGAAGTCGTAGTGCTCTTCCTGCACCGGAATGAAACCAAGTCCGTACTGTTTCGCTACGGTATCGATCGCGAGCCCCCAATCCGCACGTCCCTGTGCGACTGCGGTGGCGACCGCGTTGTGCGACTTGGTCTGCACGCCGTAACCCGTTGGCTGCCGGCCCTCGAGCAGCCGATCGATGAGGATGCGCGTGCCGCTGCCTGGATTGCGATTGACCAGCGTGCATTCAGGATCGCTCAGTGCCTGCGCGATGGCCCCTGCCACGTCGCGCTGTTGGAAGCGTGCATCGCCCGGCCGGAACACGATGCCCTGCATGCGCCGGTATCCGGGGATGAGCGCCAGGCTCGGATCGAGAAACGGCCGGTTGTATTCGCCCGTCTTCGCATCCATCACGTGGATGCCCGCGAGGTCGCACTCGCCGCGGCGCGCGGCGGCAAGCCCGCCCATGCTGCCGACATGCAGCGCCTTGACCGGCATGCCGCGCGCCTGCAGCTCGCCGAGCAGGTAGTCGAGCCCGACGCAGTGGCTGCCGATCGCGACCAGCGCCGCAGGCTCCAGGCCTTCGCCCAGCAGCTGGACGGCGACCGGTGTATCGGCCTCCAGGATCTCGTCGTGCTGGCCGATGGTCACGAAGCCGTCGGCGTAGCTGAAGGCCGTAACCGAACCCGAGCCCTTGCCCATGGGATAAGCCGCAAGGCCCTGCTCGGTGTCGAACAGGCTCACCAGCAGGTATTCGGTGCGACCGCGTTCGGAATTGACCCGCACCGGCAGCCGCGCCTCGACGCTGCGGCGTTGCGTTGGCGGCAGACCCGCGAACGCGCGCAATACCGGCGCAACGAATTCGTGGAAGGTGAAGATGGCCGAAGTCGGAAAGCCGGGTAGCACGACGACCGGCTTGCCGCCGGTGACGGCCAGGCAGATCGGCTTGCCCGGCTTCAACGCGACGCCGTGGGCGACGATGCCCGGATTGCCGAGGCGGCTCACGACGCGGTAGGAGATGTCCCCGGCGCCCTTCGAGGTTCCGCCGGACAGGATGACCATGTCGTAGCTCATGCCGCGTTCCAGCATGGCGGTGAGCTTCGCGTCGTCGTCGGTGACGATGCCGAGCACGTCCCCCTCGCCGCCCAATTCCTCCACCGCGGCGGCAATGATGGCGGCATTGGAGTCGTACACTGCGCCTGCGCGCGGTGGGTTTCCGGGCGCGATGATCTCGTTGCCGGTGGAGACGATCGCCACGCGCGGACGCCGGTAGACATCGACCTCGGCAAGCCCGATGGCCGCTAGCACGCCGATCTCGCGCGAAGTGAGGACCTGGCCGCGACGCAGCACGGTCTCGCCCTTGGCGATGTCGGTGCCGGCAAAGCTCACGTTCTGACCCGGCGCCACCGAGTTGCGACATGCGATGCCTGCGTCGTCGGCAGTTTCGGTGTGCTCGACCATGATGACCGCATCGGCGCCGCGCGGCAGCATGCCGCCGGTTGCAATGACGCTCGCGCGACCTGCCGAGACCGGCTCGAGCGGTGTCCGCCCCGGCTCCAGCACCTCTTCGTTGAGCGCAATGGCACGCGCGTGCTCTTCCATCGCGCCGAAGGTATCGGCTGCGACCACGGCGAAACCGTCCACGTTCGAGCGATCGAAGCCCGGCACGTCGATGCTCGACGCGACCGTCACGGCCAGCACGCGCCGCAATGCCCGGCTCAAGGCGACGCGTTCCGTGCCCAGTGGCTCGAGGCGCAGGTGACGCTGAAAACGCGCCACCGCTTCGTCCCGGGTCACGACCTCCAGGAACTGCTCCTGACGCGCCGCGCGCTGTGCAGCCGACGACTCTCTTTCCTGCTTCATGCGGCCCCCAACCTGAAGTTCCTAACCGAACGGTTCGTAGAGATAAACGCTGATCTCGGTTCCGGGCGCGTAGCCTTCGCTTTCCTCGGGCACGATGACGAATCCGTCCGCACGGGTGGTGGACGACAGTATGGAGGCACCGCTCAACGCCAGCGGCTCGGCCTCGTCGCCCTGCAGCCGGACGCGGCAATAATCGACGCGCCCGACCGCGGAAGAGATTTTTTGCCTCAGCAGCGCGCGTTGGCGCCGATGCGGCCAGTCAGCGCCACGCCCGCCGAGCAGACGCAGCGCACGGCCGGCAAAGAAATCGTACGCGCACAGGCACGACACGGGGTTGCCGGGCAGCAGGAACACCAGCGTACCACCCAGCCGGCCGAAACCCGCTGGGCTCGAAGGGCGCATGGCGATGCCGTGGATCGCGAGCTCGCCCATCTCGGCCAGCAGGCCGGGCGCGTGATCTTCCGCGCCTACGCTCGAGCCTCCGGAGATCAGCAATACGTCCGCGCCGGGAGCGAGCATCGCCTCGCGGATCGCTTGCCGGTCGTCGCGAACCCGCAGCGCGGACTCGAGCAGCGCGCCGTCGCGCGCGGCAAGCCCGCGCAGCATCGGCGAATTGGCATCGTAGATTTGATGCGGCCCTTTCGACGCGCCGGGTGCGGCCAGCTCGTCGCCGCTCGCGACGATGCGCACGCGCGGACGCCGGATCACGGACGCGGCACCGACGCCGATGGACGCCAGCAGGCCGACATCCTGAGCGCGCAGCCGGCGTCCGGCCTGCATGACGACGGCGCCCGCACGCACATCCTCGGCGCGACGGCCGACATTCTTGCCCGTGGCGAGCGGCGCCGCGATTTCCACCCGGCCAT
>JBOIEI010000137.1:0-3247 GCA_050741055.1 Burkholderiales bacterium
ATGCCGTCAATCCATCGCGCCCGCCGGCGCGACGTTCGATTCGTCCGCGAAGCCTTGCGCGTTGCGCCGCTTCTTCAACCACAAGTACAGTCCGCTTGCGAGCACCACGATCGTGATGATGTCGAGCAGCGCCCATAGAATCTTCATCGGCATGCCGCCGTAGTCGCCGAAGTGCAGCGGTTGCGAGACCAGAAGCGCGGTCAGGTACCACGGCAGTTTCGGTGCCGCGGTAATCGCGGCCGTCTCGGCGTCGACCAGAACCGGCTGCAGCAGGCGGGATGTGAACGGCGCGTTGCCGCGTAGAAAGAAGGTGAAGTGGTGCGGACTGGAGAAGGCCGTGCCGGGAAAGGCGATGAACGAAAGCGTCGTGCCGGGCGCGCGTGCCAGCGCCGCGTCGAGCGAGCGTTGCACCGATGCGCGCTCGCTGCTCGCAACGACGGGTTGATCCCGGTACGGTGCGAGCAGGGTGCTCAGCTGATCGTACTGCCAGTACTTCACCAGCAGGTCGGCCCAGGTGTTGATCACGCCGGTCGCGCCGACGACAAGCGCCCACATCAGCGTGACGATGCCCAACAGGTTGTGCAGGTCGAGCCATTTGATCTGCGAGGTGTGGCTGCGCCGGACTGCGCCGAAATCGAGCCTGCGCGTGAACGGGCCGTACAGCACGATGCCCGAAACGATGGCGATCACCAGCAGCAGCCCCATGAAACCGAGAAAGAGCTTGCCCGGCAGACCGGCGAACAGGTCGACGTGCAGCTTGAGCATGACATACATGAAGCCTTCGTCGAAGCGCGGCTCGGCCAGGACCTCGGCGGTGCGTGCATCGACGGCGACGGAACGGAAATCTTCCGTGGGCTCGGGCGTCGGCGTGAGCGTGACGAACCAAAGATCGGTGCTGTCCTCGGGCTGCGACGCGAACTGAACGATCCGGTCGGGGTGGCGGGCGTTCGCGACCTCCAGGACTCGGTCGAGCCC
The DNA here is from genome assembly GCA_050741055.1 of Burkholderiales bacterium. GTDB lineage: Bacteria > Pseudomonadota > Gammaproteobacteria > Burkholderiales > WYBJ01 > WYBJ01. Next base: position 976 of record JBOIEI010000137.1, read on the forward strand.
CGCCTTCGGCGTGCCGGGCGGCATTGCCGGCGCCTCGACTTCGGTACCGAGCAGATGGCCGATTTCGTGATGAAAGATGAGCGGCAAGCCGGTCAGGCACAGCAGCAGCATGAACAGCGTGCAGACGAGGCTGCTCCACTTGTGCAGCCACGACCAGGTGCGAATGGCGCCGGGAGCGAGCATGGCCGCCTCAGAAATCGATGCTGGCGCTGACGGTGAATGTACGCGGCGCCCCGAGCACGAGGTAGCCGAGCCCCGGGAATCCGCCCGAAGACGCCCAGTAATCGCGATCGGTCACGTTGTCGATGCGCGCGCGCAGCGTGAGCAGGCGATCCTGCACCGTCGTGAGATAGCGCAATCCCACGTCGAAGCGCGTCCAGCTGGGAACCTGTAGCACGTTGGCTGCGTCGGCGTAGGTCGAGCCGGTGTGGACGATGCGGCCGTCCACGGTGAGCCCTTGCACGCCGGGAATGTCCCAGTCGGCGCCGAGGCTCGCCTGGAAACGCGGCACGCCGATCACGCGCTTGCCGTCGGTTGCGGTCGATCCCGTTTGCTCCTGTTTCGCGTCGAGCCAGGTGACGCCGCCCAGAACACGAAGACCGCGCGTGGCCTCGCCGTAGACGGTGAGCTCCACACCCCGGTGTCGATCCTCGCCTTCGGCGGTGAAGACGTTCGCTTCGTTCACGATCCCGCGCGGCTTGGTGGTCGAAAAGAGCGCGATGCCGGCGCCGAAGCGCCCGCTGTCCAGCTTCGCGCCCAGCTCCTTTTGCTTCGATACATAGGGCGCAAGCCGCTGGCCGACATTGACCGTGAACCCGGGCGCGGTGTCGCCCGGCGTGAGCCCCTCGATGTAGTTGCCGTAGAGCGAAAGCTGCTTGCTCAGCTTGACGACCAGACCCGCCGCGGGACTGACGCGGCTTTCGTCGTAGACACTACGAGCGCCCGTATCGTAGGCGAAGCTCTCGATGTCGAGCTTCTGATCGCGTACGCCCAGTGTCAGCAATACGGTATCGTCGATGAACGACAAAGTATCGCCGAGCGCGAAACTGGTGAGCTTGAGCCGATCCGTCAGCGCGGGCGAATCGAGGTCGTTACCGAAGAACGTGGAAGGACTGAAGTCGGGCCTCGCGTACGACGAGGGCGTGTAGAGATTGGTCGCGAGCAGGTTGGCGAAATCGAATGCGAACGCGTTCTTGCGCTCGTCCTGAAAGTAGGCCGCCGCGATCACCCAGTCGTGACCGACCGGCCCGGTGCGCAGCTTGCCGCGAAGGCCGATCTCGCCGGTATCGATGTCGTCCTTTCTCTCGTTGTCGAAGCGCGACGTGTTGCCCGCGCCGGTGCCCGAATCCGTGACGGTCAGATTGCCGAGCGAATTGCCTTCGTCGGTGCGCCGCCAGCCGTAGGCGGCCCACGCGGTCGTGTTGCGGCCGAGGTCGATCTCGCCGCGCAAGGTGCCGAAGAAATCGCGCTCGTTCGAGTACGACCAGGGCTGGGCGAAATTGCGGCTTGCATCCGGCGCCGAAGGCACCGCCGTGAGACCGGTTGCGAGCGTGACGTTCGGGCGCGTGCGGTCGAGGCGGTTGTCCTGCCAACCAATGTCCGCGGAAAGGCGCGCGTTGCTGCCGCGCCAGTCGAGCCCAAGGGCGCCGACGCCGAGGCTTGCCTTCTCGTCGTCGATCGACGTATCGCCGTCACGCACCGCCGCGTTGAATCGGATACCGAAGCTTTGATCCTCGCCGAAGCGGCGGGCGACATCCGCCGAGAGATTGCCGTTGGGTCCGGTGGCGCCGCCCAGGGTGATGCGGGTCAGCGGCTCGTTGGGCGCGCGCTTCGGCAGCAGATTGATCGCGCCACCGATGCCGTCGCCGCCCGGCGAGGCGCCGGTAAGGAACGCGGAGGCGCCACGCAGGACCTCGACCCGCTCGAACAGCTCGGTGGCGATGTACTGCCGCGGCATCAGACTGTAGAGGCCGTTGAAGGCAACATTGTCCGAGCTCAGGACGAACCCGCGGATGAGATAGGACTCCTGAAAGTTGCCGAAGCCGCGCGCCACCCGCACGCTCGGATCGTTCTGCAGCACTTCGCCGACGCTCCTTGCCTGGCGATCCTGAATGAGCTCGTTGGTGTAACTGGTGACGGAGAAGGGCGTCTCCATGTTGTCGCGCGTGCCCAGGATCCCGGCCCGGCCGCCGCGCGCCACTTGCCCGCCGGGATAGGCCGGCGACAGGCCCTGGGCCGAGGCATCGGCGCTCGGGCTCACCTTGACTTCCGG
>JBOIEI010000138.1:0-3319 GCA_050741055.1 Burkholderiales bacterium
CTCGATCACCTGACCGGACGCAGTCAACGCACCGGTTTCGGCGTCGATGCGGAATTCCACGATCGTGTGGCTGTTCTCGTTACACGCATACAGACGCGTCGCATCGGGATGCAGTCCGAAGAAGCGCGGCTTGCGGCCCTGCACCGATTCCCAGCCGACATGGGCAAGCCTGCCGCTCTGCGCATCGACCGCGTAGATGACGATGCTGTCGTGGCCGCGATTGGAAGCGTAGAGGAAGCGGCCTGACGGAAGGATTGCGATCTCGGCGCCGGTGTTATCGCCGACGTAGCTATCGGGCGTGGTCGCAATGCGCTGGAAGGGCTCGAGCATGCCGTGCTCGTTGTCCCATCGATACGTGTTCACGGTCGAATCCATCTCGTTCACGACATAGGCATAGGGCGCATGCGGATGAAACGCGATGTGCCGCGGAATTGCGCCATAGCGCGCCTTCACGAACGGCGGCTCGCAGCAGGCGAGCTTGCCGTTGGCGGCATCGAAGCGGTACACATGGATCTTGTCCAGCCCCTTGTCGGGCACCACCACGAAGCGCCCGGTCGGGTCGAAGATGGCCTGGTGCGGATGCGGTCCATGCTGCTCCCTGCGCCACGGACCCGGCTCCCCGGGCGGTATCACCCGTTCGCAGCGGGTGCCGAGCGAGCCGTCGGCCCGGATCGGCAAGACTGCGACGCCCGGGCCGTTGGCAAGGACGACGAAGCGGTCGGACGCGTCGGTCGTGACGGTCGAGGAGTTGTCGCCGCCGGTTTGCTGGCTATTGAGCAATCGCAGCTTGCCGGTCTCGGGATCGCGCGCATACGCGGCGGTCTCGGAGCTGTCGCCGTGAGCCGAATAGAGGAAACGCTGGCTGCGGTCGAGCGCGAGGAAATGGGGATTCGGGATGGCGTCGTAATCCTCCACCGGCTGCCATGCTCCGCTATCCGGATCGATGCGAAACACGGCAATCCCTTTGCCGCGCGCTTTGCGCTTCTCGGTCGTGAAGCAACCTACGTAGGCGAATCGGGGACGCATGCCGAGCTCCTCCCTGCGCTGTCGCTGCGATGTACGGCGCCTGCTTCTCAGGCGGCGTGGTGGCGCATCGTACCATCGGCCCAGGCAACATCGAGCAACGGCTCGCCCGGGACGGCGGGCAACGGCAAACCGAGATGCCGCGCGAGATTGGCCGCGTCGAACGGCGCTTTCACCTTGGTCGTTGTCACCCGAGCGCGCACACGAAAAGCGCGGCAGCCGTGGGCTTGCCGCGCCGTTTCGGTCGAGAGGCCGGGATTGGATCCAGCGCCCGGTAAATCACTAGTGCTGCTGGCGCACCTCGCCGCGCCATGCGCCCGTCTCGGCGCCGCGCGACTCGATGAACTCCTTGAACCGCTCCAGATCACCTTCCACCCGGCGCCCCACCAGACCGAGCGCGGAGCCGATGTTCTCCCTCGCACCCTTGGGGTCGTAGTCGAGCTGCAACATGAGCTTGGTGGTCTGCGGGTCGAGCTTATGGAAGGTAATCACACCGGCGTTGCGCGCCCCGGTGACGTTCGTCCAGGCGATGCGCTCGTCGGGGATCTGCTCGGTAATTACTGCGTCCCACTGCTCCTCCTTGCCGCCGACCTTGGCGCGCCAATGCAGGTGCGTATCGTCGAGCTGGTGAACTTCCTCGACACCTTCCATGAAGCGCGGAAACTCCTCGAACTGGGTCCATTGGTTGTATGCGGTATGGACCGGCACTTTCACTTCAATCGATTTTTCGATGCTTGGCATGGGGTCTTCTCCTCTGCGTATCAGGGTTGCAAGCTTGATCCCGCAAGCTGCATGCCTCTGCTGACTCAGGGGGGAATGTGGATTGCGGTCATCGGGGGCTTAGCCGAGCGCCGCATCGAGCTCGGTTCGAGGCCTCGCCGCCAGCGGCTCGGCGTTGTAGCTGTAGTGCAGCCGCCAGGCGCGACTGCCGATCGCCGCCGAAGCTACCGGGTGCGCCTGTCGATCCACACGACGCGTCCGGTGCGCCGATTCGCCTTGACGCCGAAGCGCATGACGACGAAGGCGTGTGGCCTCACGTCGGAACGATCGATCCGGCGGCTGCGTCGATCGGTTCGGCTGAATCGGCCAGCAGCAGCTTCAGCAAAACACGCAGCCCCTTGCCGTCCTGTCCATCGAGGTGAAGCAGGCGCACCTCCGGTGCCGCGTAGCGGGCAGCAGACGATTGCGCAGCGACGCGCTCCCAGGCCGCGTGCAGCGCGGCTTCGAGAAAGGCTCGATCGGTGGTCTCGTCGACGATCAGCAGGACGCGGCGCAAGTCGACCCCGGCAAGAAGCTGTTCGATCTCGTACAGGCAGCCCTGATTGTCGGGCGCGAAGCTACGCAAGTCCATCAGCACCGCGTCCGCACCGGCCGCCAGGCGCTTCATGGTTTGTTGCCACGTGTCGGCGTAGCAGAGGAATTCGTTGACGCGATAACGTCCGTCGGGATCGGGTCCGTGTGCCATTGCGCGCATCCTTCGCTCGAGGTCGGCATCGTCGCGTACGAACCGATGCGACAATCCGCCGCCGACGAATTCCAGGAACTCGTGCGGCTCCACGGTCGAAGCGACCAGATCGGGGCCCGCGATCATGGTGATGCTGCCGGCACGCAGCCACGCCTTGGACAGCGCATCGAACAGCTGCTCGCTGCGACGTCCCAGCGCGAACACGCGCAGCAGGAGCAGCGTCAGCCCACGATCGCATTCGTGCCGCAGCCGCCGGTATCCCTGGAGCGCCACGAGTTTGTAGAACCCGAACGCGGCAAGCCCCGTGAAAAGCCAGGCCCAGCCTTCGAACGAGAGCGTGATCGACTGGACGATGCCGAACACGAGCCACATCGCGTCCAGCATGAGCGCCTGGTCGCTCGTCTTGCGGCGGCGGTAGCGGCTGCCCAGGCGCTTCAGGATGTGCCAGCCGAACAGGCCGAACAGGCAGAACCCAATGATGAGGATGACGAAGAACATCGCGGTGCCACCCAAGCCCCACGCGGCGCCGACGTCCACCGCCATCCGCATGCCATAGTCGCTCGCGCCGACGAGGCTGAGCAGAAGCTGCGATCCGGTCACGGCGGCGAGCATGAAGCAGAGCACGAGAGGGCCGACCGCGCGCACGCGCCGATGCAGGAATGCGAGGAACAGCACGCTCGGCGCGGCATTGGCGAAGATCCAGAAGAAGCCGAGCTGGCCCAGCGACAACTGCGGATTGCGCACGGCCGCGTACGCCGCGATCAGCATGAGCAGCAGAAAATAGCCACCGGCCAGCGCCATGCGCTGGCTACTGCTCAACGCGCTCACGAT
>JBOIEI010000139.1:0-3688 GCA_050741055.1 Burkholderiales bacterium
CCAGCGCCTCGGCGAGCTCGGCATGCAGATCGAAGCTCCTGCGCGCCAGATCGTCCAGAGCACTGCCGCGGCACCAGTCGTAGGCGAGGAAGCCGCCCGACTTGCCGGAGGCCGAGCCCGCCACCGCGTGGCGCTCCACCACGATCGGCCGTGCGCCGCGTCTACTGAGGAAGTAGGCGATGGCGCAACCGATCGCGCCACCGCCGCAGATGACGATACGGTTGCTCCGGCTCATATTCGCCTGCTGGCGAGGAGATCCGTTACAGTCCGAACAGACGCGTCGCATTGCCCCGCAGGACGCGCTCGAGATCGGCCTCGGGCAGGCGCAGCCCTTCGATCAGCGCGTTGGGCTGCTCGACGTCCATGCGAGCGTAATTGTCGGTGCCGATCACCACGCGGTCCGAGCCGACCAGCTCGATCATGAAACGCAGCGTCTCCGGGTAGTAGGCGAGCGAGTCGTAGTGGAAGCGGCGTATGTAGTCGCGGAACGGGTGGGCGAGCTCGACCGCCGCCGCACCCTTGGCGATGCTGTGCTCGATCCGCCCTGCGATGTAGGGAAAGCAGCCGCCGGAATGCGGCAGCACGATGTCGAGCGCAGGGAAGCGGTCGAGCACGCCGTAGAGGATGAACTTGGCGGCGGTGGTCGCGGTCTCGAACGGGAAGCCGAGCGTGTTGTAGATGAACAGCGGCCCTGCGAGGCGCTCCTGGCCACCGTAGTGGTTCTCCACTGCGTCGAGCGGATGGAACAGCAGGGGGTAGCGCAGCTCCTCGCAGCGCGCGAGCAGTGGCGCGTAAGCGGGCTCGAAGATGTAGTCACGCCCTTCGATGGAATTGGGCAGATGCACCGCGCGCATGCCCGGCGCGCCCGCGACTCGGTCGAGCTCCTTCAGTGCCGCCGCGGGATCGCGGATCGGGAGCGCGGCGCCAGCCAAGAAACGGTCCGGATACGCTTTGTGCGCTTCGATTGCGGCATCGTTGACGATGCGCGCCAGCCGGTTCGCCGCGTCCTGCGGCGCCCACTGCCACGGCATGCCGCCCGACAGCGTCAGCACGTGCATCTTCACGCCGTGGCCGTCCATCCATTTCAGGCGCGCTTCGAGGTCGAAATTGAGCGGGCTCAGCGGTCCGCTGGTCGCGTTGCGCCCGAGCTCGCCGATGTAGCGGACATACGGTTCGGGCGTCCAGTGTGCGTGCGCGTCGATCGATCCAATCCGGATAAAGGGCGTCATGGGGGAAGTTATCAGGGTCAGGGATGAGGAACGAAGGATGAGCCAAGTCGGCGATTTACTCCAGCCCCGGCCGTGGAATCTTTGCCTCGCCTCCGAACCTGCCACGGTGACGCAACCGGCAAGCTGTCGGCGGCTGGCGCCGATTCGCCTTGCGCCCGGCCTTGACCGTCGTACCCAAATGCCAGACGATCCACCGAATCGCGGGCCAGCCTCGATTGTCCGGCCATCTCGCAGCGAACGGGGCCTGGCGACATGAGTCTGCCATCACGGAGGACCGCCATGGAATTCGAATCGACGCTGCGGATCATCGACGAGTCACAGGTCAGGAAGCTGCCGGGCGTGGTTCAGGGCCAGACGGTGCAGCCTCTGGTTGGCGTGCCGGAGTCGCCGAGCGAGCGGGTGCGGGTGGCGGTCGCCACGTTCCAGCCGGGCGTGCACGAGGAATTGCACTGGCACCCGATCGAGGTCTTCTATTACGTGCTCCGGGGCAGCGCGATCGTCCGCGATTATCACGGCAAGGAGTATCCGGTCGGTCCCGGAAACGCGATCTACGCGCCCGCGGGCATCGCCGGCTCGCACGAGTGGCAGGTCGGAAGCGATGGCCTGCAGCTGCTGTCCATCCGCGCTGCGCTCGAAGGGCACAAGCGCATGCAGTTCACGGTCGACCGCGAGACGCGGCGCTCGTACATCGAGCTCGACGAGCTGGTCAAGATGGACGGCGTGAGCTTTGACTCCCACTATTAGCATCCGCGTGGCCGCGATCGGGCGCGGCATTCGCTCCGGCGGCACGTCGCTGTATCGAGGAACATCCCGATGACTCCAGGAGGTCCTGATGAACACTGATCCGCGCGCGAAACACCGCGAGCATATCGAGCAACGAACGCAATTGGTCAGGGGAAAACGCGGGCCTGTTTCGTTCGTCTGGGGAAACCATGTGGCGAGCCCAGGCCAGCGTGTGCCAGGCGCCCCGGGGCGCTGGTCACCACTGCCCGAGGGGGAAGCCGGTCTCCTGGTCGAGGCGAGTGCCAGCGATGGCATTGTGATCGACGGCCGCACCATCGACGGCTCTGCGAAACTGGTGGCCGACCCGAATCACCCGGCCTGCGTCGCTTATTTCCCCAATGGCGCCGAGGGGGTCATCTTCAGCTACGACAACAAGCGATTCGCCCTCCAGGTCTGGAACCCGAATAGCGCCTGGGCGCAAATGTTCAGTCATGTTCAGGCGTATGACTGGTCGGCTGACTGGATCGTCGAAGCACAAGTCGAGAAGGTCACGGACGGGAGCATCATTGCGATCACCCATCATCGCAACCCGATCCCGGTGGAAAGGCCGGTGGCGGCCAAGGCGACGTTCACCGCCGGTGGCGTGGAACAGACGCTCCACGGGACGCGCTACGGGGACACCTACATGTTCCACTTCACGGACGCGACCAGCGGCCACGCGAGCTACGGTTCGGGACGCGCCGTGCACACACCGATGGATCGCTCCGGAGCCGTGAGCATCGATTTCAACTACGCGCGACTCCTTCCCTGCTCGTTCAGCAGGGCCTGGAACTGTCCGATCCCGTCGCTGGAGAATCGGTTGCGGATACCAGTCGAGGCCGGCGAGCGCTTCGCTGTCGACCACGATGGCGTGCCGATGCTCTAGCGATGACCCGTCCAGGCCATTGCTGACGCGCGCCGACGGATTGCGCTACAGCTTGCTTCCACCCGGGTTGGCGGTGACATAATGACGCTTCCCCACAGCCGGCCGGCTGCACGGACAACCACTGGAGGAGCGACGATGACGACGAGCTACAACCCGTCCGCGAACTACGAGCTCAAGGTCTGGGATGTGGAATTCAGGCGCGCCCCGAAACGCCAGTTGATGGCGCGCGTCTATCAGCCGCAAGGCGCAGGGCCCTTTCCCGTGCTGCTCGACGTGCACGGCGGCGCCTGGCACGACAAGGACCGTCTGGCCAACGTGCCGATGTGCGAAGCGGCCGCGAGGAGCGGAATCCTGGTCGTGGCGATCGACACGACCCTCTCTCACGAGGCGCCTTACCCCGCATCGGTGCAGGACGTGCACTACGGCGTCCGGTGGCTCAAGCACCGCGCACAGGAATGGAAGGGCGATGCCTCCACGATCGGTGTGCTCGGCAGCTCCAGCGGCGGCCACGTCGCGGAGCTCGTCGCGATGCGCCCGCGCGATGCGCGTTACGGCGCATTGCCGCTTGCGGAAGCGCCGGGAATCGACGCGACGGTGAACTACATCGCGACCCGCTCGCCGATCAGCGACTGCCATGCGCGCTACGAGCACATGGTGAAGACCGACCGCCCCGAGATGATCAGGAAGACCAAGCTCTACTTCGAGCCGTGGGAATCGATCTTCGAGGCCAATCCCGCGAAGATCCTCGAGCGTGGCGAGAAGGTGGTGCTGCCGCCACTCCTCATCATGCAGGGCGAGCTCGATTCCAACG
>JBOIEI010000140.1:0-6209 GCA_050741055.1 Burkholderiales bacterium
GCCGATCATCGAGCACCAGGCGATCGGGACGATCCTCGCGGAGGTCGCTGTGCGCTTGAACGTCGCGCGCAGCATCGTCTGGCAAGCGGCCTGGGCGGCCGACCATCCGGAAGCGTATGCCGATCGCAGCCTGCCCGATCTGCCGCTGGAAACGATCGCCAAGGCCTACGCCGCCGAAGCTGTGCACGAAGCCGTGGAGCTCTCCGCCGAGTGCTTCGGCGCCATGGGCGTGATGCGAGACATGCCGCTGCACAAGTACCTGCACGACGCGCGCATCTTCCTGCAATCGGGATCGAGCAACACGGTGGGCGAATTCCGTATCGCCGAGGCGCTGGCGCGCTTCGATCGTCCCGACGCACGACCGCGCCCCGCATGACGCTCGGGCTTGCCGGCAAGATCCGGGCAAGCATGCGTCATGGGCCTCTCCCGGGGGAACGAGCGCGCGCATTGCGGAAAGCGGCTGCTCAGCCACTTTCCGGCCGTCAATAAGCCTTGGTCATCCCACAAGCAATGGCCATCCGCACGAGATCGGCGAGCGACTGAGCCTGCATCTTCTCCATCGCCTTGGCGCGATGTACTTCCACCGTGCGCGTGGACAGCCCCAGCCGGGTCGCGACCGTCTTGTTGGGCCGGCCTTCGACCCCCAGCGCCATCACTTCGCGCTCGCGCGACGTCAAGGTGGCGAGGCGTTTGTTCAGCTCGTCGCCGTCCAGCGCCGCGGCCTCAACGCGCGGATCGGCCGAGCGCGCGAGCGCGCGATGCACCGCATCGAGCAGCGTCTGATCGTGGAAGGGCTTTTCGATGAAGTCGGCGGCGCCCGCCTTCATCGCCCGCACCGCCATCGCGATATCGCCGTGGCCGGTGATGATGACGATCGGGAGCTCCGCGCCACGGCTGCGCAGTGCTTCCTGCAGTTCGATCCCGCTCATGCCGGGCATGCGCACGTCGGCGATGAGGCACGTGTCGGGACGGGGTTCGTACGCGGCGAGAAAGCTCTTCGCATCGCCGAATGTGCGCGAGACGAGACCCACCGATCGCAGCAGCATGGCAAGCGAGTCGCGGATGGAGGCTTCGTCGTCGACGACGTAGACGAGGGGCTCGGAATTCGTCATGGGACGCTCACGCAATCGGCAAGGTCAATCGGAACACGGCGCCGGGCTGGCTCGTGTCGGCCCACAGGCGCCCGCCATGCGCATCGACGATCGAGCGGCTCAAGGCAAGCCCGATGCCGATGCCTTCGTTCTTGGTGGTGTAGAACGGCTCGAAGACCTTCTCGGCGGCAGCCGCCGAAAGGCCCGGGCCGGTGTCGCGCACCTGAATCTCGATCATGTCGCCGGACGCACGGCCCGCCGATAGCACCACACGGCGCTCGTTCGTACCTGCGGCATCGATCGCTTCGAGCGCATTGCGCACGAGATTGAGCAGCACCTGCTCGATCTGGATGGCATCGGCGAGCACTTTGGGCAGCTCGCTCGCGGCGGCTGCGGACACGTCGGCCTCGTATTGTGCGGCCTCTCCGCGCGTGAGTCGCAGCACGTCGGCGAACAGCTCGTCGACGCCGATCGCCTGCAGGTGGCCTTCTTCCGAGCGTACGAACCCGCGCATCTTGCGCACCACGGCACCGGCGCGCTCGGCTTCGGTGGCCAGGCGCTGCATCGTATCTGCGGTTTCCTCGCTCGACAGGTTGCCGGCCCTGAGCAGCCGCAAGCTTGCGTTCGCATAGTTCGCGATCGCGGTGAGCGGCTGGTTGATCTCGTGTGCGATCGCGCTCGCCATCTCGCCCATCGACGCCACGCGTGCGACGTGCGCCAGCTGCTCGAGATGGCTGCGCGCCTTGTCCTCCGCGCGGCGCCGGTCGGTTACGTCGAGCACGACGTTGAGGCTGCCGATGTAGTGGCCGGCATGGTCGAACTGCGGCTTGGGCGAGATCCACACGTGCAGCAGTTGGCCGTCCTTGCGCTTGAGCACGAGCGCATGCGGCTCGGCCCGGCCGGACTCGCGCGAACGATGCGATTCGCGCCAGGACTCCTGCATCTCGGGCACGGCCAACATCTCGCCGGTGCGTCCGATGAGCTCCGCGCGCGCGTACCCGGTCATTTCGCAGAAGCGATCCGAGACGAACGCCATGCGCGCAGCGGCATCGGTGATGTTGACCCCTTCGTTCATGCCCTCGATCAGCATGCGATAGCGCTGCTCGCTCTCGCGCACCTGCGTCTGCGCGCCTTCGCGCTCGCCCTGCGCCGCCGCGGCGAGCAACGAGGTTACGCACAGCACGCCGAGAAACAGATAAAGGCTGCCGAACTGGGCGAACGTCTGCTCGGGCGCGATGCTCGGCATGATGAATGGTCCCATCCCCATCGCGTGGAACCAGATCGCGATGCCGCCGCAGATGAGCAGCACCGTACTCGTATCGCGCAGCCCTAAGCGCAGCGCCGCCCAGAACGTGAACGGAAAAAGCGCGTAGGGCAGCGTCTCCGCGCTCATCGCCGGCGCGAGCCGGCCGCTGAAGACGAGCACCGAAACGACCAGGGTGCCGGCGTAGACGATCGCGCGCTCGGCGATCGAGCCGGCTTGCGGGCGCGACTGCGCGGCCATCCAGGTGAGTACCGCCGGCACGAGCAGCACGATGCCGATCGCCTCGCCGAGCGCGCTCACCTGCAGCAGTGCCACGCGCACGGCCGGATCGGTTTCGGGCGACCACTCGCCGGTGAGCGCCGCTCGCGCCACACTGGCGAGCGGAATGACCGTCGCGCCGATCAGGATCAGCATCAGCACGTCGCGCAGGCGCTCGAGCTTCGGGCTCACCCGTAGCGCGCGTTGCAGCAGCCACCATGCCAGCGCGATCTGCGCCGTGGTGACGATCGAGGACCCGAGCGCCGGAACGAGCGCGCGGCCGCCCAGCAGCTCGTAGCCAAGCGCACCGAGCCATACGCCGGCCGCGGCTCGGATGCCGCTGTGCAGGCAGGCCGCGAGCCCCACGGCCGAGGCAGCCGACACCATGGGGGCGTCGGCGGCCACCCGCAACAGCAGCATCGCGCCTTCCGCTGCGGCCACGTAGGCGGCTGCAATGACGAGGGTCGCTATCCAGGATATGCCGAGCATGACAGCACGTTAGCAGCAATCGCTGCGACCGGCACTACGTAGAAGTACCTAGCGCCGAACCGGGGATACGTATTCGCCACATGCGTTTTTCGTAGCGCTGCGAATGTTCCCATCGCCGCGCGACCGGCACCATGCGTTCCATCTCGACATGACATCCGCAAGCGAAGGAGACGACGATGCGAGCCCTGGACTCCGAACTGTTGCAGGACCACACCCGCTACCTGACCGCCTATGCGCTGCGTCGGGTTTCCGACCGCAGCCTTGCCGAAGACCTGGTGCAGGACACCTTCCTCGCCGCCCTGTCGGCCGAAGTGGAATTCGAAGGCCGAAGCAGCCTGCGCACCTGGCTTACGGGGATACTCAAGCACAAGATCGCCGACGTGTTCCGGGCGCGCATGCGTTCGCCGTTGAGCCTGGAGGCGTTGCGCGCGGCCGACGACGAGCCGATCGAGGTCGGGATCGCGGCCAATGGCGAGCACTTCGACTTCGGCGGCGATCCACACAAGCAGTTGGAGCACAAGCGCTTCTGCGAGGCCTTCCAGCGCGAGCTCGGCCGCATGCCGGAGCGAACGGCGGAGGCTTTCATGGCATCCGAGTTCACTTCCGCGCACAGCGACGAGGTGTGCGAACGCTTCGGCATGTCGCCCGGGTCGCTCTGGGTCATGCGTTGCCGCACGCGGGCGGCGTTGCGCCGGGTGCTGGCGCCGGCGCTCGCAGCCTAGTACGGGAACAACACGTGCTTGAGCGGCGTCAAACGAGGAGTGGCTGCTATCATCGGCACGATCCGGATACGATTTCGCTGCGACAGGAGGCGTTGTCATGCTGGTCACGTTCAGTACCAAGTCGCACGCGGACATCACCATGTTCGACCACGTGGCCGAAGCGCTGCTGCGCTTGATGGGGCAAAGCGGCGCGGTGCCGGGAGCGATCCTGGCCGCCGATATTCCACCCGCGCTTGCCCGATTGAAAACGGCGGTTGCCGAGTCGGGCTCGCAGCCCGGACCGGCCGCCCCCGGAGCGGCGGAAGAAAAGCACGACGAGGAATCGCCGCCGCCGGTGAGCTTGCGCCAGCGCGCCTTTCCCCTGATCGGGCTGCTCGAAGCCGCGGTTCGCGCCGAGGAGGACGTAACCTGGGCGCCCACTCGCAGCCCGTTGCTCTGAAGCGGTAGACTTGCGCTTTTGCGTGGCGGCATCGGCCGGCGCGTCGCACCGCTCGTGAATTCACCCGACACCCCGTTCGATCCGCTGGCCGCGTTCCATCCCGCGGTGGCCGCCTGGTTTCGCACCACGTTTCCGGCTCCGACCGCCCCGCAGATCGAAGCCTGGCCCGCGATCCGCTCCGGACGCCACGTGCTGATCGCCGCCCCGACCGGCTCGGGCAAGACGCTCGCCGCATTTCTGGCCGCAATCGACGAGCTGGTGCGCGATGGGCTCGAAGGCAACCTGCCGGACGAGACGCGCATCGTGTACGTCTCGCCGCTCAAGGCGCTGTCGAACGACATTCAGCGCAACCTCGAATGGCCGCTGGCCGGGATCGAAGCCGAGCTCGGCCGTCTGGGGCTGCCGCAGGTTCCGATCCGGGCGATGGTGCGCACCGGCGACACGCCGCAGGCCGATCGCGATCGCATGCGCCGCCAGCCGCCGCACATCGTGGTGACCACGCCCGAATCGCTCTACATCCTGTTGGGCGCCGAGTCCGGACGCAAGATGCTTGCGAGCACGCGCAGCGTGATCGTGGACGAGATCCACGCGCTGGCGCCGGACAAACGCGGCTCGCATCTCGCGCTCACGCTCGCACGGCTGGAACGCCTGGCCGGGCGGCGTTTGAATCGCATCGGGCTTTCGGCCACGCAGAAGCCGATCGAGCTCATGGCCGAATTCCTGGTCGGCGCAGCCACCACCGAGCCCGCGACGATCGTCGATGCAGGCCACGTGCGCGGGCGCGACCTCGCCATCGAGCTGCCGCCCACGCCGCTGGAAGCGGTGATGTCGACCGACGCCTGGTCACAGGTCTACGATCGGCTGGCGACGCTGATCGAGGCGCATCGTACCACGCTCGTGTTCGTCAACACCCGGCGGCTGGCCGAACGCGCCGCACGGCATTTGTCCGAGCGTCTCGGTTCGGAGAATGTCACGGCGCATCACGGCAGCATGGCGCGCGACAAGCGGCTCGACGCCGAGCAGCGCCTGAAGCGCGGCGAGTTGAAGGCGTTGGTTGCCACCGCGTCGCTGGAGCTCGGCATCGACATCGGCGACGTCGATCTCGTGTGCCAGCTCGGCTCGACCCGCACGATCTCGGCCTTCCTGCAGCGTGTCGGCCGCGCCGGGCACTCGGTGTCGGGAACGCCGAAGGGAAGATTGTTTCCGAGCTCGCGCGACGATCTGCTGGCCTCGATCGCGCTCATCGATTCGGTGCGCCGCGGCGAGCTGGACCGGCTGTCGATTCCCGAGAACCCGCTCGACGTGCTGGCGCAGCAGATCGTGGCCGAAGTGGCGTGCGGCGAGATCGGCGAGGACGAGCTCTACGCGCTGGTGCGCAAGGCGCATCCGTTTCGCACTCTCTCGCGCGAGTCGTTCAACGAAGTCGTGCAGATGCTCGCGCAGGGCTACACCACCCGGCGCGGGCGCTCCAGCGCCTACATCCATCGCGATGCCGTCAATCGGCGTCTCACCGCGCGGCGCGGTGCGCGCCTGACCGCGATCACGAGCGCGGGCACCATACCCGACACCGCCGACTACGACGTCATCCTGGAGCCCGAGGAGCATCGCGTCGGCACCGTGAACGAAGACTTCGCCGTCGAGAGCCTGCCGGGCGATATCTTCCAGCTCGGCAACACCTCCTATCGGCTGCTGCGGATCGAGGCGGGCCGCGTGCGGGTGGAGGATGCCGCGGGCCAGCCGCCGACGATTCCGTTCTGGCTGGGCGAGGCGCCGGCCCGCTCGGACGAGCTCTCCGCATCGGTATCGCGGCTCGTGCACACGCTCGATCAGTGCCTGCAGTCCGGAGGCCGCGCCGCCGCGCTCGCCTGGCTCTGCGACGAAGTCGGTGTCGATCCGCCGGCCGCGCAGCAGCTGGTCGACTACCTCGCAGTGGCGCGGAGCGCGCT
>JBOIEI010000141.1:0-10320 GCA_050741055.1 Burkholderiales bacterium
GCGCTGCCTGAATTGGTGCGGCAGGCCTGGAATGTCCCCGTGGTCGACATGTACAGCGCGCAGGAAGTTGGCTATATCGCTTTTCAATGTCCGCAGCAGGTTCACTACCATGTGCAGTCGGAAAACGTGGTGGTGGAAGTGCTCGACGATCAAGGTGCACCGTGCCCTGCCGGAACCATCGGCCGGGTGGTCGTGACCTCGCTGCACAACTTCGCCACGCCCTTCATCCGCTACGAGCTCGGCGATTATGCCGAGCCGGGCGAGCCGTGCGCATGCGGCCGCGGATTGCCCGTCCTGGGTCGTGTCGCCGGTCGGTCGCGCAACATGGCCGTGCTGGCGGACGGCAGCCGGTTCTGGCCCCGCATCCGGCCGGGCGAGTGGTCGCAGGTTGCGCCGATCCGACAATTTCGTCTCGCGCAGACCGCCGTCGATGCGATGCGACTGGATGTGGTCAGCGACGAAGCATTGCGCGCCGAACAGGCTGCCGCGCTGGCGGCTTGCGTTGCTCGTCACCTTGGCCACCCGTTTCGCATATCGGTCGCGCAGGTCGATGGCATTGCACGTGGGCGCGCCGACAAGCTCGACGATTTCGTGTCCGAGGTGGATTTCTGATGAGCGGACGCGCTCGTGCACGCCGTCGACGGCTCGCACCCCTGGCGTCATGAACGATCCCATCGCACCAACGCTCGCGCAGGCGCGCGTGCTGATCGGGCAGGGCCAGGGCGAACGAGCGCGATCGCTGCTGCAGCCGATCTGCCGCCAGTACGCGGATACGGCCGAAGCCTGGTTCCTGCTCGGTGCGGCCGAACATTTGTGCGGCGGGCTGGCGAGCGCCCTGAGCGCATTCGACTGCGCCGTGCGCTTGGGCCCGCAACATGTCCAGGCCGCCAACGCCCGGGCCGCCATGCTGGGTCTGCTCGGCCGTCCGGGCGAGGCGCTGGCGGAATATGCGCGCGCGCATGCGCTCGATCCGCAGGATGCGCGCATCGTCGTCAACATGGCGATCGTGCTCGAGCAGGCCGGCCAAACGGCCGAGGCGCTGCAGCACTACGACAGTGCCATTGCCACCGATGCAGCCTGTTTCGCCGCCCTGCTCAATCGCAGCGCCTTGCTGTTGCGGCTCGGCCGGCCGGAGCAGGCGCTCGCAGACGCCGAGCGCGCGATCGCGGCGAATCCCGGCGCTTGCGAAGGGCACTTCAATCGAGCGCAGGCGCTGACGGCGGCCGACCGCTACGAGGAGGCGCTCGCCGCGTGCCGCACGGTGCTGGACCGCGAACCGCGCCATGTCGGCGCGCAGGTGTGCCGGGCGCTCGCGCTGGCCTGCCTCGGCCAGATCGCGGAAGCGCGCGCGGGCTTCGAGCTGGCGCGCTCGCTCGATCCGGCGCTCTTTCGCGCCATCGTTCGCTCGGCGTATCAGGCGCAGTCGGATTCGTCTGCGAAGGCCGGCCGGGCGGAGGACGAGATGCCCGACCCGCGTGTCGTCTACCTGGTGCGCGGCGTGGACCGCCTGGCGCGCTGCGACTGGCACGGGCGCGAGCAGTTCCTCGCGCGTTTCGAACAGATCGTGCGCGAGGGCGTGCGTAGCGGCGACCTGGTCTGCGAGCGCTCGTTGCCGTTTTCGAGCCTTTTCCTGCCGCTGGCGCCCGATGTCGTGCGCGCTGTCGTGAGCGGGATTGCCCGCTCGATTGCAGCGGCCGCACCCGGCCGGATGCCGCCGCAGGGCATGCCGCGCGAACCCGGCGAGCGGCTGCGCATCGGTTTCCTCTCGGCGGGCTTCCGGCGCCATCCGAGCGCGTTTCTCAACGCGCCGATTCTGCATGCTTTCGACCGGGCGCGTGTGCGCAGCTTCGGCTATGTCCTCAATCCCCCCGATGCGAGCCGCGAAGCGCAGTGGCTGGCGCAAGGATTCGATGCGTTGCGCGCGGCTCATGCGCTCGACGACGCACAGCTCGCGCGCCTCATCCGGGACGATCGCATCCATGTCCTCGTGGACGAATCGCACGGTTACGATTGGTCGCGCCCGCACGTGCTGGCTGCGCGTCCAGCGCCCATCAACATCTGCTATCTGGGAGGACTGGTGGGCTCGGGCGGCGACTGGGTCGACTACCGCATCGCCGACGGAGCCAACGGCGCGGAGGGCGCCCAGTTCGCGCCCGAATGTCTCGTGCGCCTGCCGCGCTCATGCTGGACCTATGCCACAGGACCTCTCGTTGCCGCGCCGACGCCGACTCGGGCGCAATGCGGACTGCCGCAGCGCGGCACGGTGTTGTGCGCATTTAGCGGCGCCTACAAAATCGATCCGGCCGTATTCGAAGCCTGGATGCGCATACTCGCGCGCGTGCCCGGCGCCGTCCTGTGGCTGCTGGGCGATGCGATTGTCGAGCGCAACCTGCGGGCCCATGCGTCAGGATACGGGATCGATGCGGCACGGATCGTGTTCGCGCGCACAACCGCCCTGGAACAGCATCTTGCCCGCTTGTGCCTCGCCGACCTGTTTCTCGACACGTTGCCGTGCAATGCGCACACGACCGCACTCGAGGCCCTGCATTGCGACGTTCCGGTCCTGACGCTCACCGGAACGACCGCCGCCGGACGGGTGGGCGCAGGCATGGTACGCGCTGCCGGACTTGCCGACCTGGTCAGCGCGAATCTCGTCGACTACGAAGCGCGCGCAGCCGCGTTGGCGGCTGATCGGGCGGCACTCGTCGCGCTCAAAGCGCGCCTGGCGGCAGCACGCCTTTCGTGTCCCTTATGGGATGCAGCCGATCTCGCGCGTTGCCTGGAACGCGTCTTCGAGATGGTCTGGGCGCGCCATGAGGCGGGACTTCCTCCGGCCGCGCTGGACGTTCCGGCTGCGTAAAGGGCATCGGTCAACGCGGCGGGTGTGCCTTGATCCATTCCAGCGCCCGCGCGCGCGCTTCGCTGCGCTCCTGCCCGGAGACCTTGCCCGCGATCGCCTGCAAGGCTTGTTGCGCGCCTTCCTCCCCGTTTTCGGCCGCGATGGTGAGCCAGGTGAGGCCGGTTTCGACGTCGCGGGTGGTGCCTTCGCCGTCGTAGTACATCAAGCCCACAATGCGCTGTGCCGCGACATGACCGCGCTCGGCCGCGCGCCGCAACCAGTGCAAGGCCTGCGGCAGGTCGCGCGCCACCCCTTGCCCCTGCAGGTACACCATGCCGAGGTTGTGCTGCGCGCCCGGATCGTTCTGGGCGGCGGCGAGGCTCCACCACCTGCGCGCTTCGGCGAGATTCGGGGCAAGTCCCCAGCCGCGCGCATACATGAGTCCCAGGGTCGTCTGCGCGCCGGCCTCGCCCCGCGCCGCCAGCTTGCGGTACCAGCGCGCCGCTGCGGCGAAATCCTGCGTCACACCGCCGCGGCCGAGGTAATAGGCTTCGGCCAGCGCGCGCATCGCCCGCACGTCGCCTGCCTCGGCGCGCTCGCGCAGCACCTCGGCACCGATCGTCTGCTGCGCCGCCGGCGCGGGGCAGTGCGTGGCGACGGCAGCCAGCAGGGCAGCGGCCAGGAGGCGTCTCACACGGCGTGCTCCGTGCTGCCCACGCGCTCGTAGATGTCGAGCACCCACGAAAGTGGATTCGCCGCGTCCGCCGGATGCGGTTCGCTGCTCACGCAGCGCCACGCGGCCGGATCGACGTGCGGCATGAACGTATCGCCGTCGATGTCGATCTCGACCGTGGTGAGATAGATGCGCTGCGCCAGCGGCAGCGCCAGGCGGAAAATCGCCGCGCCGCCGATCACGAAGATTTCATCGTCCTGGGCAGCCAGGCCAAGCGCCTGTGGCAGCGAGGCGGCGATCAACGCGCCCTGCACGCGCAAGCCCGGGTTGCGTGTGACGATGACCGTGGTGCGCCCGGGGAGCAGCCGCCCGACCGATTCCCAGGTCTTGCGCCCCATGACGATGTGATGGCCCATCGTGAGCTGCTTGAAGCGAGCGAGCTCCGCCGGGATGCACCACGGAATGGCATTGTTGCGGCCGATGACGCGGTTGCGGCTCATCGCCACGATCAGCGAGATGCGCGCTCGCACGGCTGCCATCGTCCGCGTTCGCTAGACGGCGACCGGCGCCTTGATGGCCGGGTGCGGATCGTAGCCGACGAGCTCGAAATCCTCGTAGCGGAACGCGAACAGATCGTCGATTGCGGGATTGAGCCGCATGCGCGGCAGCGCGCGCGGCGTGCGTGCAAGCTGTTCGCGCGCCTGCTCGAGATGGTTCAGATAAAGATGGGTGTCGCCGCAGGTATGGACCAATTCGCCCGGCCGCAAGCGGCACACCTGCGCGATCATCAACGTGAGCAGCGCATAGGAGGCGATGTTGAACGGCACGCCCAGGAAGAGATCGGCGCTGCGCTGATAGAGCTGACAGGAAAGGCGCCCGTCTGCCACGTAGAACTGGAACAGCGCATGGCACGGCATCAGCGCCATCCGCGGCAGGTCGGCCACGTTCCAGGCCGAGACCAGCATGCGGCGCGAATCCGGGTTGGTCTTCAGCTCCGCCAGCACCTGCGCGATCTGGTCGATGTGGCGGCCGTCGGGCGCGGGCCAGGAGCGCCATTGATATCCGTAAATCGGACCCAGGTCGCCGCGCCCGTCGGCCCATTCGTCCCAGATGGTGACGCCGTGCTGCTTGAGATAAGCGATGTTGGTATCGCCCTGGAGGAACCAGAGCAGCTCGTGCACGATGGACTTCAGGTGCACGCGCTTGGTGGTGAGCAACGGAAAGCCGCGCTCGAGATCGAAGCGCAGCTGCGGGCCGAACACGCTCAAGGTGCCGGTTCCGGTGCGGTCGCTCTTGCGGCTGCCGTGCTCCAGCACGTGGCGCATCAGGTCGAGGTATTCGCGCATGCGGTCGGTTCCAGGGGTTCGACGCTATGTTAAACTGCCCGGCCGCTTCCTTCGAGTGGCGCCTGCATGTCCGGCAATACCCTCGGTCGGCTCTTCTGCGTGACCTCCTTCGGCGAGAGCCACGGTCCGGCGATCGGATGCGTGGTCGACGGCTGTCCGCCCGGCCTGACGCTTGGCCCCGAAGACATCCAGAAAGAGCTGGACCGGCGCAAGCCCGGCACCTCGCGCCACGTCACGCAGCGGCGCGAGGACGACATCGCCGAGATCCTCTCGGGCGTGTTCGAAGGCCGCACCACCGGCACGCCGATCGGGCTCATCATCCGCAACGTCGATGCGAGGAGCCGCGACTACAGCAAGATCGCGGATCTCTTCCGTCCCGGGCACGCCGACTACACCTACTGGCAGAAGTACGGCATCCGCGACTATCGCGGCGGCGGCCGGCAATCGGCGCGCGAGACCGCCGTGCGGGTGGCGGCCGGCGCGATCGCGAAGAAGTGGCTCAACGAGCGTTATGGCATCGTCGTACGCGGCTACCTCGCCGCGCTGGGGCCCAACGTGGTCGCGTTCAAGGACTGGGAGGCGGTGCATCGCAATCCGTTCTTCGTCGCCGACGAAGCCGTCGTCTCCGAGCTCGAAGCCTTCATGGACCGGCTGCGCAAATCGGGGGATTCGTGCGGCGCGCGCGTGAACGTGGTCGCGCACAACGTCCCGGTCGGCTGGGGCGAGCCGGTGTACGACAAGCTCGATGCCGACATCGCCTACAACATGATGAGCATCAACGCGGTCAAGGGCGTGGAGATCGGTGCCGGCTTCACTGCGGTGACGCAGAAGGGCACCGAGCACTCGGACGAGATGTCGCCCGAGGGTTTTCTCTCCAACAATGCGGGCGGCATTCTCGGCGGCATTTCGACCGGGCAGGACGTCGTGGTCAGCATCGCGATCAAGCCGACCTCGAGCATCCGCCTGGCGCGCCGGACCATCGACAAGCGGGGCGAGGCGGGGAGCATCGAAACGCACGGCCGTCACGATCCGTGCGTCGGCATCCGCGCCACGCCGATCGCCGAAGCGATGCTCGCGCTCACGCTCATGGACCACGCGCTGCGCCACCGCGCGCAGAACGCCGACGTCGAATGCGCCACGCCGCGCATCGCGAGCCTCGCGCCGGAAGCGGTGATCGCGCAACTGCGCGCGCCCGAGCGGGTGGAGAACCCGGAGCCCGACGAAGCCTGATGCGCTCGCGCGCCGCCGTGCCGTGAGCCGCGCCCTGTATTGGCAGCTCGCCGGGTTCTATTTCTTCTACTTCGCTTACATCGGCGCGTTCGCGCCGTACTTCTCGCTCTACCTCGATTCGCTGGGTTACGGCGCGGCGCTCATCGGCCTGCTGCTGGCCTTGCCGCAGGCCATGCGCGTTCTCGCCGCCCATCTCTGGGCCTATCTCGCAGACCGCTATCGCAGCCGCGTGCGCGTGACCTGGCTCGCCGGCCTCGCGGGCACGATCACGTTCGCCGGCGTGTTCGCCGGCACCGAGGTCGCGTGGCTCGCGCTCTGCCTGGCGCTGTGGAGCTTCTTCTGGAGCGCGGCGCTGCCGCTCATGGAGACGACCACGCTCGACCACTTGGCGGGGCGCAGCGGCGACTACGGCCGCATCCGGCTATGGGGCTCGGTCGGCTTCATCGTCGCGGTGATCGGTGTGGGCTGGCTGCTCGATCGCAGCCCCATCGTCATGCTGCTGTGGATACTGGGCGCGACCATGGTCGGCATCCTGGTTTCGACCTGGAACGTGCCCGAGCCCGGCTTGCACGAGGAAGAGAAGGGCGCGGCCGAACCGATCCGGAACGTGCTGCGGCGAGCCGAGGTCATCGCGCTCATCGCCGCCTGCTTCATGATGGCCGTGGCGCACGGGCCTTACTACACCTTCTTCTCCCTGCACCTGGTCGCTCACGGCTACAGCAAGACCGCGATCGGCTGGCTGTGGGGCGTAGGCGTGATCGCCGAGATCGCGGTGTTCGCCGCGTTGCCCTGGCTATACCGCAGTTTCAGCGCGCAGCGCCTGCTGGCCGCGAGCTTCGTGCTGGCGGTGCTGCGCTTCGTCCTGATCGCCTGGTTCGCGGACGTGGCCCTCGTGCTCTTTTTCGCGCAACTGCTGCACGCCGCAACCTTCGGCGTATTCCATTCCGCCGCGCTGGCGCGCGTGCAGGGATTCTTTCGCGGAGCCAACGCCTCGCGCGGCCAGGCCGTTTACTCCAGCCTCTGCTTCGGCCTGGGCGGCAGCCTCGGCGGCCTGGGCAGCGGTGTGGCCTGGGAGCGTGTGGGGGCCGGGTGGACCTTCAGCGCCGCGGCGCTGTGCGCGCTGCTGGGGCTGGTGCTGCTCGCTGCCGTGCGGCCGCGGCGGGGGTGATACGTTCAGGCTGCGGATGAGTTGTGACATAATTTCCTGCTTTCACCCGCATCCGTCATCGCCATGAGCGCCAAGACACTCTACGACAAGCTTTGGGAGAGCCATCTCGTCCACCAGGACGCCAACGGCACGGCTCTCATCTATATCGACCGTCACCTCGTGCACGAGGTGACGAGCCCGCAGGCCTACGAGGGACTGAAGCTCGCCGGGCGCAAGGTCTGGCGCACCGAGTCGGTCGTGGCCACCGCCGATCACAATACCCCGACGCGCGACTGGGACCAGGGGCTCGACGGCATGCGCGATCAGATCGCGAAGCTCCAGGTCGTGACCCTGGACAAGAATATCAAGGAGCACGGTGCGAAGGCGTACTACCCCTTCCTGGATCAGCGCCAGGGCATCGTGCACGTGATCGGGCCCGAGCTGGGCGCCTCGCTCCCCGGCATGACCATCGTCTGCGGCGACTCGCACACGAGCACGCACGGGGCGCTGGGCTGTCTCGCATTCGGCATCGGCACGAGCGAGGTCGAGCACGTGCTCGCGACCCAGTGCCTGGTGGCCAAGAAGACCAAGTCGCTGCTGGTCAAGGTCGAAGGCGAGACCGGCCCGGGTGTCACTGCCAAGGACATCGTGCTCGCCGTCATCGGCAAGATCGGCAGCGCGGGCGGCTCGGGCTATTCCATCGAGTTCGGCGGCTCGGCGATCCGCGCGCTCAGCATGGAGGGGCGCATGACCGTCTGCAACATGTCGATCGAGGCGGGTGCGCGCGCCGGCATGGTTGCCGTCGACGACAAGACCATCGAATACGTGCGCGGGCGGCCGTTCGCGCCCAAGGGCGAACAGTGGGAAAAGGCAGCCGCGTACTGGCGCACGCTCACGAGCGACCCGGATGCGAAGTTCGACAAGGTGGTCGAGATCGATGCGGGCGCGATCCAGCCGCAAGTGACGTGGGGCACCAATCCGCAGATGGTCGCGCCGATCGACGGCCGGGTGCCGGATCCCATGCAGGAGCCCGATCCGACCCAGCGCGAGTGGATGCAGCGCGCGCTCAAGTACATGGGCCTTGCGCCGAACACGCCGATCGCCGAGATCGCCATCGACAAGGTCTTCATCGGGTCGTGCACCAATTCGCGCATCGAGGATCTGCGCGCGGCCGCGGCCGTGGCGCGTGGCCGCAAGGTGGCAAGCTCGGTGAAGCTCGCCCTGGTGGTGCCGGGCTCGGGGCCGGTCAAGCGCCAGGCCGAGGCCGAGGGTCTGGACAAGATTTTCGTCGAGGCCGGATTCGAATGGCGCGAACCGGGCTGCTCGATGTGCCTGGGCATGAACGAAGACCAGATCGGGTCCGGCGAGCGCTGTGCGTCCACCTCGAATCGCAACTTCGAGGGCCGTCAGGGCGCGGGCGGGCGCACCCATCTGGTGAGCCCCGCCATGGCTGCGGCGGCTGCGGTCGCCGGGCGCTTCGTCGACGTGCGCACGCTGCAATAGAGGACATCGCATGGACAAGTACCAATCGCGCGAAGGACTGGTCGTACCGCTCGACCGCGCCAACGTCGACACCGACGCCATCATTCCGAAGCAGTTCCTGAAGGCGATCGGGCGCACGGGTTTCGGGCCGAACTGCTTCGACGAGTGGCGCTATCTGGACCATGGCGAGCCCGGCATGGACAACAGCGAGCGGCCGCTGAATCCCGAGTTCGTGCTGAACCAGCCGCGCTATCGCGGCGCCCAGGTGCTGGTCGCGCGCGAGAACTTCGGCTGCGGCTCCTCGCGCGAGCACGCGCCGTGGGCGCTGCAGGATTACGGCTTCACCACCATCATCGCACCGAGCTTCGCCGATATCTTCTTCAACAATTGCTTCAAGAACGGGCTGCTCGCGATCGTCCTGGACGCAAGAGTGGTCGACCAGATCATCAAGGAGGCGCAGGCCACACCCAACTATCGGCTTGCCGTCGACCTCGATAACCAGACCATCACCACCCCGGGGCGCCAGGAGCTGCGCTTCGACATCGATCCGTTCCGCAAGCACTGCCTGCTGAACGGCCTGGACGAAATCGGCCTCACCCTCGAGCGCGCGGACGAGATCCGCGCGTTCGAAGCGAGGCACAAGGTTGCGCAGCCGTGGCTGTTCGCGTGACGCCGATCCAGGCAAGGCGATGAAGATCGCGCTGCTTCCCGGCGACGGAATCGGGCCGGAAATCGTGGCCCAGGCGGTCAAGGTGCTGAAAGCGCTCGACGGTCTGCCGCTGGAGCTCGAGCAGGCGCCGGTCGGCGGTGCGGCCTACGACGCGAGCGGCGATCCGCT
Organism: Burkholderiales bacterium; assembly: GCA_050741055.1. Taxonomy (GTDB): domain Bacteria; phylum Pseudomonadota; class Gammaproteobacteria; order Burkholderiales; family WYBJ01; genus WYBJ01. The sequence continues at coordinate 9,556 of JBOIEI010000141.1, forward strand.
GCCGGCCGCCACGCTGGCGCTCGCGCGCAAGGCCGATGCGATCCTTTTCGGCGCAGTCGGCGACTGGAAGTACGACAGCCTGCCGCGCGAGAAACGACCCGAGCAGGCGATCCTCGGCCTGCGGCGCGAGCTGGAGCTGTTCGCCAACTTGCGCCCGGCACTGCTCTACCCGGAATTGGCAGGCGCTTCGTCGCTGCGGCCGGAGGTGGTGTCCGGGCTGGACATCCTGATCCTGCGCGAGCTCACCGGCGACATCTACTTCGGCAAGCCGCGGGGGTTGAGGCGGCTGCCCAGTGGCGAGCGCGAAGGCTTCGACACGATGACCTATACCGAGGGCGAGATCCGGCGCGTCGCGGAGCTTGGCTTCGAGCTCGCGCGCAAGCGCGGCCGCAAGCTCTGCTCGGTGGACAAGGCGAACGTGCTCGAGACCAGCCAGTTCTGGCGCGATATCGTGATCGATATCGGCAAGCGCTACCCGGATGTCGGCTTGACCCACATGTACGTCGACAACGCCGCCATGCAGCTGGTGCGCGATCCGAAGCAGTTCGACGTAATTGTCACGGGCAATCTCTTCGGCGACATCCTCTCGGACGAGGCGTCGATGCTCACCGGCTCGATCGGCATGCTGCCGTCGGCATCGCTGGATGCGGCCGGAAAGGGACTGTACGAGCCGATTCACGGCTCGGCGCCCGATCTCGCCGGCAAGAACACCGCCAACCCACTCGCTACCATACTTTCGGCGGCGATGATGCTACGCTATACCTT
>JBOIEI010000142.1:0-4278 GCA_050741055.1 Burkholderiales bacterium
AGGAGCGCGTGTTCGCAGAATTCCTGGCCGAATACCAGGCCGGGCGCACGCCCAATCCCGATGTGCTGTGCAACGCCGAGATCAAGTTCCGCGCCTTCCTCGATCATGCGGCTGCGATGGGCGCCGACTTCATTGCCACCGGGCACTATGTGCGCATCGACAGCCAGGGCGCCGAAGTAAAACTTCTGCGAGGGGGCGACCCGGCCAAGGACCAGAGCTACTTCCTGTATCGCCTGCGGCAGGACCAACTGCAACGCGCGCTGTTCCCGGTCGGCGGCCTGCGCAAAACGGCCGTTCGCAGCCTCGCGCGCGCCCACGGTCTTGCCGTGCACGACAAGCGCGACAGCACCGGCATCTGCTTCATCGGCGAACGGCCCTTCCGGCAGTTCCTGAGCCGCTACCTCGCCGCCGCCCCGGGCGAGATCTGCACGCCGGAGGGTGCGCGCATCGGCCGCCATGCGGGACTCGTCCACTACACGATCGGCCAACGCCAGGGGCTCGGCATCGGCGGGCTTGCGGGCCGAGCCGCGGGGGCGTGGTATGTCGCCCGCAAGGACATGGCGAACAACCGTCTGATCGTGGTGCAGGGCCACGATCATCCGCTGCTGCTCGCGCGCGCGCTGACCGCCACCCGGCAATCGTGGATCGCAGGCGCCGCACCCGATCCCCGGCGGCCCTACACGGGGAAAACGCGTTACCGCCAAGCCGATTCGGCTTGCCGCATCGTGGCCTTGGACGCCGTGCGCTGCGTGATCGAATTCGACCGGCCGCAGCATGCCGTCACACCCGGCCAATCGGTCGTGCTCTACGATGGCGAGGTGTGTCTCGGCGGCGGCATCATCGATGCGGCACACGCAACGACGCCATCCCGTGCGACCGATTCCTTGACGGCGCTCGCACCGGCAGAGTAGCCTCGCACAACCTGTGATCGTGGAGCAACGCCATGGAACGCGTGCGCCTTTTCACCCAGCCGGGGTGAAGCAGCTGCCTCAAGACGAAAGAGTTTCTTTCGCAGACGATCAAGGACTTCGACGTCATCGACGTGGTCAACACGCCGGGCGGCATGGAGCAGCTGAAGGCGATGGGCCTGCGCAACGTGCCGGTGGTCGCCATCGGCAGCCGCTATACCTTCGCCCAGAACCTGAAGGACGTCGCCAAGTTCGTCGGGGTCACACTCGATCGCAGCCAGCTGCCTGCGTCGGTGCTGGCGCCGCGCTACGATTCGATCCTCGAGACCGCGCAAGGCTTGGTGCGCCAGGTTCCGCTCGAGCAGCTCGGGGAACGGGTCATTCCCAACCGCCCGCGCCTCATCCGCCCGTTCCTGTACCACATCTTTCGCATCGGCGAAGCCTTCCTCATCGCCTACGACGGCGAGAAGTACTCCAACACCCTGGCGAACGTCGAGCCGCCCGAGTCCGTGCGCACCCCGGACCAGATCGCAACCTATGGCCAGGAAATCCGCGAGCGCCTGCAGTCATGGTGGGCATCCAACGCCGACCGGGCGCTGGAGAAACAGATCGACACTTACTACGGCATGCAGACCGCGCACGATGTGTTCGAGCGCACCACCTGGCACTCGGCGCAGCATTGTCGGCAGATTGCCGTCGTTCTGGACCGACTCGGCGTCCCACCGCAAGCCCCTCTGAAGCACGAGCAGCTGGAAGGCCTGCCGCTGCCCAAAGGCATCTGGGAATAGCCGCACTCGAAGCGGCGCGCGCGCTGCTTCCCCTGCGGCGCCTGGCGCCGCCGTTTCCCGCTGGAAGCAGGGTCGAGCTGTAACACCGCGGCCGGCAAGGACGGCGCCGATGCTAAACTCGGGTCTGCCGTTCGCGCTGCATTTTCCACCGCCTGCAATGAATCGAAGCGACAGTTCCGTCAGGGCGATCCCATCGGTCGACAAGCTTTTGGCCGCTGCCGCGCCCGAGATCGAGCGCTACGGCCGCAATCTGGTCACCGAACAGGTGCGCCTGCTCCTGGACGAAACGCGCGCCGGATCGCATCCGGCACTGGTTCCCGCGAGCGGATTCGAGCACGCCGGTTTTGGCGCGCTCCTCAACGAAAGGCTGCAGGCGCTGTGCGCCCCTTCGCAGCGACGAGTTCTCAACCTGACCGGCACGGTGCTGCACACCAATCTCGGCCGCGCCATTCTTCCAAGCGAAGCGGCCCAGGCAGTGGCCATGGCCATGACCTCGGCCACCAATCTCGAGTACGAGCTCGAGCGCGGAGGTCGCGGTGAGCGCGATCACCATGTCGAAGGCTGGCTCACTCGCCTGACCGGGGCGGAAGCCGCCACGGTGGTCAATAACAATGCGGCCGCGGTACTGATCGTGCTGAGCACGCTGGCCGCGCGCAAGGAAGTCGTCGTCTCGCGCGGCGAGCTGGTCGAGATCGGTGGCGCCTTTCGCATTCCCGACATCATGGCCCGGGCGGGCTGCCGGCTGGTGGAGATCGGCACCACCAATCGCACGCACCTGCGCGACTACGCCGAGGCGATCGGCCCGCGCACCGCGGCCATCATGAAAGTCCACACCAGCAACTATGCGATTCAGGGATTCACCGCCGCGGTGCCCGAGGACAAGCTGGCCGAGCTGGCGCACGAACGCGGGCTGCCGTTCATTGTCGACCTCGGCAGCGGAATGCTGGTCGATCTCGATCGCTGGGGGCTGCCGCACGAGCCCACCGCGCGCGAGACGCTCGCCCACGGCGCGGACCTGGTTACGTTCAGCGGCGACAAGCTGCTCGGGGGCCCGCAGGCGGGCCTCATCGCCGGAAGCCGTGCGCTGGTCGCACGCATCAATCGCAATCCGCTCAAGCGTGCGCTGCGTATGGACAAGCTGCGCCTGGCGGCGCTGGAAGCGGTACTGAAACTCTACGCCGATCCCGACCGTCTGCGAGACTCGCTGCCGACGCTGCGCTGGCTGACACGCTCGCGCGACGAAGTCGCGCGCGTGGCGAACGAAGTCCTGCCTGTCGTGAAGGCGGCCGTGGCGGGGCACGCCGAGGTCGAACGGATCGAATGCCGCAGCCAGATCGGCAGTGGCTCGCTGCCGGTGGATCTTCTGCCGAGCGTCGGCATGGCGTTGCGCCCGCTCGCCGCCGCGCGCCGCAGCGGCCGCCTGGTCGAACGCTGGGCCGCGGCATTCCGGCGCTTGCCGGTGCCTGTGATCGGCCGCATTCAGGACGGCATGCTCGTGTTCGATCTGCGCATGCTGGACGATGCGCGCGAGCTCACCGGGCAGCTGCCCCTGCTGCAGTTGCCCGCCATGGCGACGCCCGCCGCGACAACCGTCACCGAACCGATCGCGCCATGATCGTCGCCACCGCCGGACATATCGATCACGGCAAGACCCTGCTGGTGAAGGCGCTCTCCGGCGTCGATACCGATCGGCTGCCGGAAGAGAAGAGCCGCGGCATTTCGATCGATCTTGGTTTCGCCTACGTGCCCGTGCCGGGCGCGGATCTGCTCGGGTTCGTCGACGTCCCCGGTCACGAACGGTTCGTGCGCAACATGCTGGCCGGCGTGTGCGGCATCGATCTCGCCCTGCTCGTCGTCGCCGCCGATGATGGCGTCATGCCGCAAACGGTCGAGCACCTGCAGATCCTCGATTTGCTCAATGTTTCGCGCGGCATCGTCGCGATTACCAAGATCGATCGGGTGAACGCAGCCCGAGTGGCCGAAGTGAGCGAAGCGGTGCAGCGGCTGCTCGCCGGCACCGCGCTCGAAGGCGCAGCCCTGTTGCCGGTATCGGCCACGGCCGGGACCGGGGTCGATGCGCTGCGAACACGGCTGTTCGAACAAGCTCGGCATATCCAGGCGCGCGAGAGCGCCGGGCGGCGGTTTCGTTATGCGATCGACCGGGTTTTCAGTGTTTCGGGCAGCGGCACGGTGGTGACCGGCACCGTGTTCAATGGCACAGTGAAGGTCGGTGACCGGCTGATCGTCTCGCCGCCGGGCCTGGCGGTTCGCGTGCGTGGCATACAAGTCCACGGCAAGGCGGCCGAGCAGGTCGGCGCCGGCAGCCGCTGCGCGCTCAATCTCTCCGGAGAAAAGCTCGACAAGGAAGCACTTCGGCGTGGCGACTGGGTGCTCGACGAAACGATTCATCGGCCGACGCGGCGCATCGATGCGAACGTGAAAGTGCTGGCCGCAGAAGCGGAGCCCTTGGCGCATTGGACCCCCGTGCATTTTCACCTCGGCACCGAAGCGGTCACGGGCCGCGTCGCCGTGCGGCGCGGCGAATCGATCGCACCGGGTGAAAGCCGCATCGTGCAGATCAT
>JBOIEI010000143.1:0-6446 GCA_050741055.1 Burkholderiales bacterium
AACCCGCTGCGCTCGGGAATCGAGTTCGCTAGCAAGGACGTGCGCACGATGCAGGCGGACGACTTCGCCAATCCCGGCATGCTGTGGGTGACGCGCGGCGAGGCCAGTTGGAACAAGCCCGCCGGCAAAGCGAGCAAGTCATGCGTTGACTGCCACGGGCATGCCGCACAGAGCATGAGGGGCGTGGCTGCTCGCTACCCCGTGATCGATCCCGCGAGCGCACGGCTGGTGAACATCGAGGGCCGCGTGAACCTCTGCCGCACGCGCCACCAGCAAGCCGAGCCGCTCCCCTACGAATCCGACGAGTTGCTGGCGCTCAGCGCCTACGTTGCGCACCAGTCGCGCGGCATGCCGATGCAAGTGGCATTGCATTCGCAGAACCGGCGCCACTTCGAGCGCGGGCGCGACCTGTATCACCGCCGCATCGGCCAGATGAACCTCGCCTGCGTGCATTGCCACCAGCGCAACTGGGGCAAGACGCTGCTCGCGCAAACGCTCAGCCAAGGTCATGGCAACGCGTATCCCGCCTATCGGCTCGAATGGCAAACGCTCGGCTCGCTACAGCGGCGGCTGCGCGCCTGCTACTACGGCGTGCGCGCCGAGATGCCGGCGTACGGCGCCGAAGAGCTGCTCGACCTCGAGCTCTACCTCGCCTGGCGCGCGCATGGCTTGCCGATCGAGACCCCGGGTGTCAGGCGCTAGCCACGAAGGCGGCGCAATCGTGGTTGGCGCAAGCTTTCCCCCGCTATGCGCACGTGCCACGACAGTTCATCGCGCGCTAAGATGCGGCATCACTCGAACGAACAAGACCAAGCCATGAACTTCGCACTCGCAGCACTGCTTTCCGCAGCCGGTGCCGTACTCGGCCTCACCGCCGCGCTATGTCCTGCGCAAGAGTATCCCGTCAAGCCGGTGCGCATGATCATTCCGTATCCGCCCGGCGGCGGAACCGACTTCTTCGCACGCACGCTCGGCGCGAAACTGGCCGAGGCGTTCGGCCAGCCGGTCGTCATGGAGAACCGGCCCGGCGCGGCGGGTGTAATCGGCGCGGATGCGGTGGCCAAGGCCGCTCCGGACGGCTACACGATCTTCATCGGGCAGGCGAGCAATCTCGCGATCAACCCGCACCTCATGGCGAAGCTGCCGTACGACCCGCTGCGCGATTTCTCGCCGGTGAGTCTGGTCGGCGGCTCGCCCAGCCTTCTCGTCGTACACCCATCGCTGCCGGTGCACACGGTGAAGGATCTGGTCGCGCTCGCACGCGCGAAACCGGGCGCGATCGTTTATGCCTCGGCGGGCACCGGCAGCCCCGGTCACATCTCGACCGAGTATTTCAAGCGCGTTGCCGGAATCGAGCTCTTGCACGTGCCTTACAAGGGCGCGCGCCCGGCGCTGACCAATGTGCTGGCCGGGGAAGCGTCGCTCTATTTCACCTCCCCGGTCGCGGCCCAGCCTCTGGTGCGAGCGGGACGCCTGCGGCAGGTCGCGGTGACAAGCGCCAAGCGCTTTGCGCCGTTGCCCGAAGTGCCGACGATCGCGGAGTCGGGCTATCCGGAGATCGACATTGTGTCCTGGTGGGGGCTGCTCACGCCGGCGAACGTGCCGCGCGAAATCGTCGCGCGCCTGCACGCCGAAACGGTGAAATCGATGAATGCGCCGGAGACGAAAGATCGGCTCGCCAAGCAGGGCGTGGCGGTCATGACCAATACACCGGACGCGTTCGCGCAGTTCATTCGCTCGGAAATCGATAAATGGGGGCGTATGGTGAAGGCGTCGGGGGCGCGGCTGGACTAGCGGCGCAGCCCGGCCTTGCCCATGTGCATAGGCAAGTCCCTCTTCGCGTAGCAAACACAACGAGCAAGACTCGACCCTCGAATCGGCAGGAGGAGCAAGGTGCTGGCAGGCAAGGCCGTGATGGTGAACTGGAGCGACGTGGCGCCGGAGCACCGGCACGCGTACTACGAATGGCACAGCCGCGAGCACATGGTGGGCCGGGTCGCGATTCCGGGCTTCATCCGCGGACGGCGCTATATCGCCGCGCAGGCGAGTCGAGACTTCCTCGTCTGCTACGAGGTGGAGGATGTCGGCGTCCTGACGGGCAAGGCGTACCTCGACAAGGCGAACGCGCCGAGCGAGCTCACCCGGCGCACCACGCCCTTTGTCAAGAACAGCTCGCGCGCCCTGGCAGCCGTGAGGCACACACTCGGCATCGGCACCGGCGGCTGCGTGCTGACGCTGCGCTTCGACGCCAAGCCCGGTGAGGAGGTGCGCCTCGAGCGGCATCTCGTCGAGGCGCTGCCGCCGCTGGCGGGAATTGCCGAGATCACCGGCGCGCACTTCTGCGTCGCGGACCAGGCGGCCAGCAGCATCGTCCCGGTGGAGCGCCAGGGACGGCCGACGACGGTGCCGCGCTGGATCGTCATCGTGGAAGGCGTAACCCTGGAAGCGGTAAACGCAGCCTGCGATGCGAACCTCGGCGCGCTCGAACGGCACGGCAGTACGGGGCCGGCGCAGCGCGATACGTATCGGCTGCAGATCATGGTGACCCGATGAGCAACTACCTCGCGATGGAAACGCTCTCCACGCTGGCGAAGAAATAGATCGAGGAGGCGGCTCGTCCATGCCGGCAGCGCCCGCTCTCAAGTTCCGCATCCGCATCAGCAAGGGCGACGACATCGCGGTCGGCCCAGGCAAGATCGCGCTGCTCGAAGCGATCATCGACACGGGTTCGATCACGGCGGCTGCCAAGAAGCTGAGGATGTCCTACCGGCGCGCCTGGCTGCTGGTCGACGCAATGAACCACTCGTTCCGCTCCGCAGTGGTCGAGACCGCGAAGGGCGGGCCTGCGGGCGGCAGCACCGTGGTCACCCCCCTGGGCGAGGAAGTCATCCGCCGCTACCGCACGATCGAGACCATCGCCGGCTCCTCGGCCCGCTCCGAGATCGCCGCGCTGCTGAAGCTGCTGCGCCCGTAGCCGGCGTGACGCCCATTGCAATTGCCCCCCGGAATATCTGGCTATATACTTCGGTCCGGTCGATATGTTCCAGTGCCGATATATTCAAATATATACGTCAAGGGCACGCCATGATCCGGACCCCGCTGCTGCTGCTGTTCTCGTTCCTGCCCCTTTCCTGCGCGCACGCCGGCGAGCTGATCGTCTCCGCAGCGGCCAGCCTGACCAATGCCCTTCGCGACACGGGCAAGCTGTTCGAGAAGAACAATCCGGGCGAGAAGGTGGTGCTCAACTTCGCTTCGTCCAACGTGCTGCTGTCGCAGATCGCCAAGGGCGCGCCTGCAGACATGTTCGCGACCGCCGATGCGGAAACCATGGACCGCGCCGAGAAGCAGGGCTTGCTCGCGCCCGGCACGCGCCGCACCGTGCTGAACAACGAGCTGGTCCTCATCGTCCCGGCGGGCGCCAAGGCGAAGCCGTCCGGCTTGCCGGGCCTGGAGGATGAAGTCATTCACCGCATCGCGATCGGCAACCCGGCGAGCGTGCCGGCCGGGCGCTATGCACGGGACGCATTGCAGAAAGCGGGGCTCTGGTCGAAGCTGGAGCCCAAGTACGTTCTTGCGCAGAACGTGCGCCAGGCGCTGGACTACGTCGCGCGCGCCGAAGCCGACGCAGGGATCGTCTATTCGACCGATGCCGCCATCATGGCGGGAAAGGTCGTGGTTGCCGCGGAAATTCCCCTGGACCACCCGATCGTGTATCCGGTGGCAATCGTCAAGGGCACCAGGAACCGCGCGAGCGCGGAATCGTTCTTGAGGTCGCTCGGTTCGCCGCAGACGCAGGCGATCTTCACGCGCCATGGCTTCAGCCAACCGCAGGCGCCGGGCTCGTGATGAGCAGCGGGGTCTGGGTTCCGCTTCTGCTCACCCTGAAAATCGCAGGCTGGGCGACCCTGCTCGCCCTGGTGGCTGGCGTGAGCGCGGGCTTCGCGCTCGCCCGGGTCCGGCTTCCGGGCCGTGAGACGCTCGATGCGATATTGACGCTGCCCATGGTCCTGCCGCCCACCGTACTCGGCTATTACCTGCTGGTGCTGGTGGGGCGCAAGGGCGTCATCGGTGAATGGCTGTATGAAACCTTCGGCTTCACGCTCATCTTCACCTGGCAGGGTGCCGTGATCGCCGCAGCGATCGTCGCGTTTCCGCTCGTGTTCAAGGCTGCCCGGGCAGCGTTCGAGCACGTGGACGGCAATCTGGAGAAGGCGGCGCGCTCGCTCGGGTACAGCGAGGCAAAAGTTTTCCTGCGCGTGACGCTGCCGCTGGCATGGCACGGTGTCCTCGCCGGCACCATGCTGGCGTTCGCCCGCGCCATGGGCGAATTCGGCGCCACCTTGATGGTCGCGGGCAGCCTCCCCGGAAAGACGCAGACGCTCTCGATCGCCATCTACGAAGCGGTCGCCGCCGGCGAGGACGACACGGCGAACTTTCTCGTGGTGGTCAGCTCGCTCATCTGCGTGATCGTGCTCGTTGCCTCCAGCAAGGTGCTGCGCACGAGCTACATGCGGTTGCGCGCTGCCTGATGGACCTCGGCGTCGACATCCGGCGTGTGCTGCGCTCGCCGGAGCGCGTGTTCGAGCTTCGCGTGCAGTTCTCGGTGACCGAAAACCTGGCCGTGCTGTACGGGCCGTCGGGCTCCGGCAAATCCGTGACCCTGCAGGCGATCGCGGGCCTGCTGCGTCCCGATGCGGGCTCGATCCGGTTCGGCGACGCGGTGCTGTTCGACGCGGCCGCCGGAATCGACGTGTCGGCGCGCCGGCGCGGCATCGGCTACGTGTTCCAGGACTACGCACTGTTTCCGCATTGGACCGTGTACCACAACGTCGCCGCAGCGCTGGCGCCACTGATGGGCCATCGCCTGCGGCCCGAGCACCGAGACCGGGTGGACGCATTGCTGGCGGCATTCGAGCTGACTCCGGTGGCCGGCAGCTACCCCAGCCAGATCTCCGGGGGGCAGCGCCAGCGAACCGCGCTCGCGCGCGCCCTCGCTGCCGAACCCAGGCTGCTGCTGCTCGACGAGCCGTTCAATTCCCTCGATACGGGCTTGCGGGCGCGGATGCGCCAGGAAGTGCTGCAGGTATGGGAACGCTTCCAGGTGCCTATCCTGCTGATCACGCACGACGACGCCGACGTCGCCGTCTTCGGCAGTCAGGTGATCCGCATCGAGGACGGCAGGATCGTCGGGCAGCAGACCACGCGACACGGCGATGCGGCTCGACCGTTGCGCGCGCCCCTTACCTGCGGGCCTGCAGGACCAGGACGGGTGTCGGCCGATAGAGATCGGGAAAGAACTTCCTCAGATCGGCGACCTTGGGCAGATCGTTTATGACGATATAGGCATGGCGCGGGTTGCGGGCCATGAAATCCTGGTGGTATTCCTCGGCCGGAAAGAACTCGTGCCCGGGCTCTATGCGAGTCACGATCGCGCCGTCGAACACGCGCGCCCGATCGAGCTGCGCAATGTAAGCCTTGGCGATTCGCGCTTGTTCCTCGTTGACGGGAAAGATCGCCGAGCGGTACTGCGTGCCCACGTCCGGTCCCTGCCGGTTCAGTTGCGTCGGATCGTGCGCCACGGAAAAATAGATCTGCAGAATGCGGGTGTAGCTGATCTGGCGCGGATCGAAGGTGATCCGCACCGCCTCGGCATGTTTCGTCGAGCCGTGGGCCACTTTCTGATAGACGGCGCTCTTCTTGTCGCCGCCGGCATAGCCGGAGACGGCACTGGTCACGCCCTTGACGTGTTGGAAGACACCCTGGACGCCCCAGAAGCAGCCGCCGGCGAGCACCGCGACCTCGGATCCGGCGGACCCGGACGCCGCAGTGCCGGACGCAAACGGGGGCAGCGCGCGCGCTTCGCTGCTGGCCGCGGCGGGCAGCGCCAGCCAGCCACCGAGCACGGCGGCGAGCGTGGTCGCGATTGTGATGACAAGAAAAGCCCGGCGTGTGTTCTGCCGAGGCGGCAGAGTGGACGGGTTCAGGTCGGGCGAGCTCATGGCAAGTGCTCCTCGTTGAAATGGCGGCGAAGCGGCCAGCGCGGGCACGTGGATCGGGCGAACCGATCCGACGCGGCCGCGACCTGAATCGCCGCACATTGGTCGTTGCCGACGCTGCGAAGCTTACGCCCTCGCGCCCAGGTCCGCACGACAACAAGTCGAGATATAAAACACGCATATAACGATCTGGTGCTGCCGCGCCTCGGGATCGAGGCGCCCGTCGCGCCCGCACGCGGCCCGATGCCGAGGGTGAACATGTCGGCTTAGGCCGTGTCCTGCCGGCGATGCGATCATGCCTTTGTGTTTCGTGTCGATCGCGCCGGGTTTGCGCAGTTCGCCCTCCTCGCACCATGGCATACCGACATTAGAATGCCAGGGTCCGCGCCAACGCGAGGAGACAGCGATGGAATCGAGGACGATCCTGCTCGGCGGCCTGGCCGCGCTCTG
>JBOIEI010000144.1:0-9785 GCA_050741055.1 Burkholderiales bacterium
ACCTGGCTCTACGGCGTGGTCATGCTCGGGACGGTAGGCGTGACGCTCGGATAGGGCTCGGATACTGACGTGCGCTACTTCTATATCGTCTTCCTGCCGATGGTGTGGGCCGCGTTGCGCGGCGGCCTGGCGGGGTCGGTGCTCACGGCGACGCTGGCGCAGCTTGCCATCATCGCTGCGGTGCAGTTGCGTGGTTTCACCACGGTGACGGTATTCGACGTGCAGGCCCTTGCCGTCGTGCTGATACTCGTGGGATTTCTGGTCGGCGTCTTCATCGACGAGCAGCGGCGCCTCGGTGCGGAGTTGCGTCAAAGCCTGCGGCTGGCCGCCGCGGGCGAGATGGCGGCCGCGCTCGCGCACGAGCTCAATCAGCCGCTGACCGCCATGTCGGCCTACGGGGCGGCGTGCGAGGATTTGATCAGCCAGGGCGAGCAGGGCGAGCGGCTACTCGACATGGTGAGGCGCATGGTGTCCGAGTCGCATCGTACGGCCGATGTCGTGACCCGGCTGCGCGATTTCTTCCGCACCGGCGATACGCGCCTCGAGCTCGTGCCGGTGGCCGAGTTGCTGAGCTCGGCGGCCGAGCCGTTCGCTGCGCGCGCGGCTCGCAGCGTGGTGGAGCTTAGCGTTCGTCCCGTGGGCGGGGCGCGCGTGCTGGTCGATCGGCTGCAGATCGAGGTCGTCATGCGCAACCTCGTCGTCAACGCGTTCGAGGCCGTGGAAGCCGGTGCGCAGGAGAAGCGCTGGGTGCGGATCGGCGCCGAGGCGGCGGGACCCGGGCGCATCTGCCTCACGGTGGAGGATAGCGGTCCGGGGCCGGGCGGCTTCGATGCAGCACGGTTGTTCGAGCCGTTCCATTCCAGCAAGTCGAGCGGCCTGGGGCTCGGATTGGCGATCAGCCGTTCGATCGCCGAAGCGCACGGCGGACGGCTGTGGGCAGAAGCGGGCGACAACGGCGTCTTCAAGCTGCTGCTGCCGTTGGAGGAGAAAGGCGTGTCATGAACCGCAACGACTTCACGATCTACATCGTCGACGACGACCAATCGGTGCGCGATGCGCTCGGGCTCATGCTGAGCGTGCGCAGCTACAAGACGGCGCTGTTTGCCGATGCAGCCAGCTTCCTCGATGGCTACCGGCTGGACTGGCGCGGCTGCCTGCTGCTCGATTTGCGCATGCCCGGCATGGACGGGCTCACGCTGCAGGGGCGCCTGAACGAGATCGGCTGCGATATGCCGATCATCGTCATCACCGGCCATGGCGACGTCGAGTCGGCGCGCACGGCGTTCCGCTCGCGCGCAGTCGATTTCCTGGAAAAGCCGCTCGATCACAAGCGCCTGATCGCGTCCATCGAGGAGGCGTTCGCGCGCCAGTCGGCGCGAAGCGAGATCGACGCACAGGATCGCAATGCGTCCCGGTTGCTGGCGACCCTGACGCCTCGAGAGCACGAAGTCATGGAACGGGTCGTGGCCGGGCGGCACAATCGCGATATCGCCGCCGAGCTCGAGATCAGCGCCCGCACGGTGGAGGTGCACAAGGCGCGCGTGCTGCAGAAGCTGCAAGTGACGAGCATCGCGGACCTCGTGCGACTGAGCCTGCGGGCGAAGCGCGAAGGCGAGCGCAGATCCGAGACTCGCACTTGAACGACAGGCGCATACGACTCGCGCCCGAACGACAAGGCGCATACGACTCGCGCCCGAACGACGGCACGCGGCGCACGCGATGCGCATGGCAGCTTATGGACGGGAGCCGCGAGCGTCTACAGGGTCGGGCTCTTGAATTCCCCGCCCAGCGCGACCAGCCCCCAGCCCGGGTATTGCACGTCGACGCTGAAGTTGATGTGCGCGGCGCCGGCATGGGCATCGCGAAATATGCGCTGTAGCGGGTAGCTGTCGTAGATGCCGTTGGCGCCGGCCATTTCGTGCAGACTGTCGACCGCCTGGGTAACGAGGCGCACCGCCAGGGCGCCGTTGCGCCGGTAGCGCAGCTTCATCTCCGTATCGAAGCCGCAGCCGCTCGCCACCCATTGTTCGGCCTCGATGCAGTCCTGGCGCAGCCACGTGCGCGCGCAATCGACTTTCGCCGCCGCCTCGGCGATTCGCCACTGCACGGTCTGGAAGTCGCGCATGCGCGCCGCGGTGTAGCTCGTGCTGCGCGCCTTGACGAGATCGATACAAGTGGCGATCGCCGCCTGTGCATTGCCGATCAGGGTGCCGCCGATGCCGTAGCCGGCGAATGCCGACAGCGGGATGCGATACATCGGATTGGGATTGAGCGCCCAACCGGGAAACTGGTGACCGGGGCGGGCGACATGGAACGAGACCGCCCGATGCGCCGGCACGAACGCCTCGGTGCAACGCACCGAGCGGCTGCCGGTGGCGCGCATGCCGAGGGTCTGCCAGTCGTCGATGATCTCGTAGTCGCGCCTGGGCACGAGGCACATGCACCAGTCCACGGGCTTGGCTTCGTCCTTCACCACGCAGGCGAGCATGTTCCATTGCGAGTGGTCGACGCCGGAAGAGAACCCCCACTTGCCGGACAGCAGGAGCCCGCCATCGACCCGGCGTGCCTCGCCCTGGACGAACGCGATGCCGGAAGCGATGCCTGCGGCCGGGTCCTCGCCCCAGATCTCCTCCTGCGCCTGCGCGCTATAGAGCGATAGCAGGCGGTGATGGCCGGCGAGGTTGACGACCGTCCACGACGCCGACGCATCGCCCTGGCCCAGGATGTCCGGGATGTCCACCAAGGCGCGGAAATCGAGCTCCATGCCGCCCCAGCGCTTGGGCTGGTGATAGCGCAACAGGCCGGATTCGTGCAGTTCGGCCATGGCCTTGTCGCTGACGCGCGTGGCGGTCTCGCCCGCGGCCGCCTCTTCCTGCAACAGCGGGACGATGGCGCGCGCACGGCGCAGCGCTTCCTCGTAATCGACATCGGCAAAGCTGCGGCGTGTGGCATCCATGGCGCCACGATTATCGCGTGAAGCGGCTACGCTGTTAACCGTGGCGTGAATCAGGTGCAGGGAAAGGCGCCTTTTCGCGTGGCGCCATACGGTTGGCGCCGGTTAGCATTGCGCAATGAAACCCTGCGCGACACCCAAAAGGCCGATTGGCAGCGCGGCTGGAGGGTTTATGCTATGGGCAATCGGCCGGCATTCGACGCGACCGCGGGCATTGCGTCCAAGCGGCCGGGAGGATGGCCGTCCACGCGGCCAGGAGGATGGCGACATTCGAGCTTGGCGGCCGCTTCGAATGCCGGCCGGCGGTCGCATGCGCGATCCCGCCCAGGGAGTTACGAAACGATGAACATGCTGGCGTCCGGCCTGCCGCTGGAGCGCGTCGGCGTACTCGCCGAGCTGGACCCGTTCGCCCTGCAGGAAGTCGCCGCGGTCATGCAGCCGTTGCAGCTCGCCGGCGGCGCGATGCTGTTCGACCAGGGCGAAGCCGGCGACACGCTGTACATCGTTGTGCATGGGCGCCTGCGGGTGTCGGTCGCGGGCGGGCGTGGCGGCCGGCGGGTGGTGGCCGAGCTGGGTCGCGGCGAGAGCGTGGGCGAGATGGCGCTGCTCACCGGCGAGCGGCGCTCGGCCCGGGTCGAGGCCATCCGCGACAGCATGCTGCTCGCGCTGTCGCACTCGGCGTTCGAGCGGGTCGTGGAGCAGTACCCGCGCGTCATGACCCAGCTCGCCCGGCAGCTGGTCGAGCGCTTGAAGCTGAGCCTGCGCGGCGCGCCAGTCACGCATTTCCTTTCCACCGTATGCGTCGTGCCGGCCGTCCCGGGCGGCCGTATCGGCAAGTTCTGCGAGCGTCTGGCCCGCGCCCTCGATGCGATCGGACCGACCTTGCACGTGACGCGATCCGCCGCCGGCGGCGCGCTTGCCGAAGGCGCGAACGAGCTCGCGCGCGGCGGCGGCGAGGACACCCGTCTGCTCGCCTGGCTGAACGCGCAGGAAGAGCGTTACGCCTACGTCCTGTACGAAGCCGACGAAGCCGATCCGGCCTGGTCGCGGCTGTGCGAGCGCCAGGCCGACCGTATCGTGCTGGTCGCGCGCGCCGGCGACGATACGCCCCCGACCCCTCGCATGGCGACGCAGTTTGCGGCAGCGGCGGGCAGTGCCCGCCGCGAATTCGTGCTGCTCAATGGCGGCGCACCGGTTGCCGGTGTGATGGATCGCTGGCTCGAGGCGTTGCCGAGCGTGCAGGCGTGGCATCACGTCGCCGACGGCCATGACGGCCAGGTCGCGCGCTTCGCCCGGCTCCTTGTCGGGCAGGGCATCGGCTTGCTGCTCGGCGGCGGTGGCGCCCGCACCTTCGCGCATATCGGGGTGTTGCGAGCGATGGAGGAAGCGGGCATCGAGGTCGACGCGATCGGGGGCGTGAGCGGCGGGGCCATCGTCGGGGCGCAGGCGGCCGCCGGCGTGAGCCCGCGCGAGATGAAGGCGCGGGCGCACGACGAGTTCCTGCACCGCGGCTCGCTGCTGGACTTCACCGTGCCGATCGTCTCGCTCATTCGCGGCCAGCGTTTCGCCAGGATGCTCGCGCGACTGTTCGCCGAAACCAACATCGAGGACCTGCCGATGCGCTACTTCTGCGTGTCGGCCAACTTGAGCCGGGCGACCTTGCGCGTGCACGACCGCGGCACGATCTGGCGCGCGGTCGGAGCAAGCATCTCGATCCCCGGCGTGGGTCCGCCGACCTGCGAGAACGGCGACCTGCTGATCGACGGCAGCGTGCTGACCAACCTGCCGGTGGAGACGATGCGCGATCTGTGCCAGGGACGGGTGGTCGCCGTGGACGTAAGCGCCGACAAGGACTTGAGCGTCGACCGCAGCTGGACCGACTTCCCTTCGCCCGCGCGCCTGCTGGCGGCGCGGCCCTGGCGGCGGCGCACCGTGCCGATCCCGAACATCCTCGAGATCCTGTTTCGCGGCGCGATGCTGAGCTCGATCGCAGCCGAGCGCGATATCGCCGATCGGGTCGAGTTCTATCTGCGTCCGCCGCTGCGCGGCATCAACCTGCTCGACTTCAAGACCCTCGACCGGGTCGAGATCCGCGCCTACGAATATGCGGTGCAGGCGCTGGAGCAGTGGCCTTTTCGCACCGGCGCCGGCTCATAATAGGGGCCGCGCGGGAAACTCAGCGCCTGGTGCGTGCTTGCCCGTCCGCTGCAAGGGTGAGCCCGGATACTTCATCAGGCCGGCCCGAATTGACGGCTAACGA
Organism: Burkholderiales bacterium; assembly: GCA_050741055.1. Taxonomy (GTDB): domain Bacteria; phylum Pseudomonadota; class Gammaproteobacteria; order Burkholderiales; family WYBJ01; genus WYBJ01. The sequence continues at coordinate 5,214 of JBOIEI010000144.1, forward strand.
TGAGCAAACAGACGCCGACCGAAGTCGACTTGGGAACGATCCGCGGCTGGCTGCGCGCGGCACGCCGCGTGGTCGTGCTGACCGGAGCCGGCATTTCCACCGAATCCGGCATTCCCGACTTTCGCGGCCCGAACGGGGTGTGGACGCGCAATCCCGAAGCCGAGAAGCTCTCCACCATCCAGAACTATCTCGCCGATCCGGAGATCCGCCGCCGGTCGTGGCTCTCGCGCCTCGAGCACCCCGCGTTCACGGCGCAGCCGAACGCCGGGCACGAAGCGTTGGTCGAGCTCGAGCGCCACGGCAAGCTGCACGCGCTCATCACCCAGAACATCGACGGACTGCATCTGAAGGCGGGCAGCTCGCCCAAGCTGGTGATCGAGGTGCACGGCAACGTGCACAAGGTGATGTGCCTGGACTGCGGCTGGCGGGGGCCGATGCAGCACGCGCTCGATCGCGTGCGTGCGGGCGAGGACGATCCGCAGTGCGGCGACTGCGGCGGAATTCTCAAGAGCGACACCATCTCGTTCGGCCAGGCGCTCGTGCCCGAGGTGATCGATCGGGCGCTGCGGGTGGCCGAAGAAGCCGATCTCTTGCTCGCAGTCGGCTCGACACTGCAGGTATATCCGGCCGCGCATGCCGTTCCGCTGGCGAAATCGAACGGCGCGCGCGTCGTGATCGTCAACGCCCAGCCGACGCAGTTCGATTCGCTTGCGGATGCGGTGATCCGCGAGCCAATCGGCACGGTGCTGCCGCAGCTGTGCGCGGTTGCGGCGTAGCCGTCTCAGCCGCGCGTGTGCGGCGCGCCGAAGTCGATTTCCGGGCCGATCGGGACGATGCCGCTCGGATTGACCCGCTTGTGGCTCTCGTAATAGTGACCCTTGATGTGCGCCATGTTCACCGTGGCGGCGATGCCGGGGTGCTGATAGAGCGCCCGCGTGTAGTCCCAGAGATTCGGGTAGTCGACCAGCCGGCGCAGGTTGCACTTGAAGTGGCCGACATAGACGGCATCGAAGCGCAAAAGCGTGGTGAATAGCCGCCAGTCGGCTTCGGTCGGCGTCTCGCCGGCGAGGTAGCGGTTGCTCGTGAGCCGCGCCTCCAGCCAGTCGAGCGTCTCGAACAGCGGCACGACCGCTTCCTCGTAGGCGGCTTGCGTGCGCGCGAAGCCGGCACGGTAGACGCCGTTGTTGAGGGTCGCATACACCCGGTCGTTGATCGCGTCGATCGCGTCGCGCAGGTTGGCGGGGTAGTAGTCGCCGGCAGCCGCGCCGAGCGCATCGAACGCGCTGTTGAGCATGCGGATGATCTCGGACGATTCGTTGTTCACGATCGTCCCGAGCTTCTTGTCCCACAGCACCGGAACGGACACTCGCCCGCTGTGGCGCGGGTCGGCCTTCAGGTAGATCTGGTACAGGTACTCGGCGCCGTTGACCGAATCGGCAACCACCCCTGGCCCCGGCTCGAAGGTCCAGCCATGCTCGCCCGAGCGCCAGTGCACCACCGAAAGGCCGATCGCATCCTCCAGCCGCTTGAGGGCGCGGAAAATCGCGGTGCGGTGGGCCCACGGGCAGGCGTGCGAAACGTAGAGGTGGTAGCGTTCGCGTTCGGCGGCGAACCCGCCGTTGCCCGCAGGGCCGGGATTGCCATCGGTAGTGATCCAGTTGCGGAAGCTCGATTGCGGGCGCACGAAGCGTCCGCCCGCAATGCGCAGTGCTTCATCGTCGGCGATCCAGGCCCCGTCGAGCAGTTGCCCCATGATTGCCAGGCTCCTTTCAGGTGTATGCGAGCAGTCGGCCGCAGGAGATGATCGCACCCCACAGGGCGAGCGAGGCCGCCGCGTGCAGTTTCGCGCTCACGGGTGTGGGCCGGTCGCGCTCCCATTGGGCGACGCTGCGATACGTGCCCACATGAAAGGCTGCCGCATTGACGAAAGCCACGATCAGCAGCGTCATCTTGAGCACGAACACCGGGTTGCCGACGAAATCGGCGGCATGCGCGCTGAACATGAGCAACCCGCTCGGCACGATCAGCAGCAGCGCGCCCAGCGTCCACGGCAGCAGATGGCGGGCAAGCGCCGGCACCGGAATTGCCCTGGAAAGACCGAGCAGGCGCAGGTCGAACATCACGATCGAGCCCACCAGCAGCACGAAGCCGAGGATATGGACGATCTCGACGCCCGGATAGAGCCATAGCCACTGGCGCATCGCCTGCGCAACGGGCAGCCCCTCGATCGCGCCCAAAGGGCCGGGCGCGGTGTCCATCAACGCAGCTCGATGGTCTTGTCTTCGACGGTGATCCGCTCGGCGCGCATCTCGTCGGGTTTGTTGCGGTTGGGATAGCCCGCGACGGTTGCGGTGGCGCCGGGCTTCAAGGCCGAGCGCGGCAGTCCGCGCGCCTGCATGCGGGACGGCGGCGCGAGCACGACATTCCAGATCTTGCCGGCAGCCTCGAGCCGGATGTGTCCGTGCGGATGCTCGTAGCCGGATTCGAGAATCGTGCCGGAGAGGTTGAGCGTCTTGGACGAGTCGTATTCGCTCCAGCCGTGATGGGCCAGCGCGAGCGGGGCGTAAACCAGAGCGGCGAGCAGCAGAACCGACCGAGCGTGCATGCGGGCCTCCATTCTTTCGCTAGAGCCAACTATGCCCGGGTGCAGCCGTTGCAGCAACCCTGTCCCGCTGCCGGCGACGAGGGTCAGTCGCGCGACCTCTTGTCGCGTTCGAGCCGCATCATGTAGCGCTGGATGAGCGCAAGCGCGGACATGCTCGGGCGCACGAACTGGCAGCCGACCCGCACCATCTGTTTGCCATTGAGTAGCGTCATGGCGAGCATGTTGGCGGTGCGCAGGCTGACCACGACGTTGCCTGCGTCCGGCAACACGATGCGGCAGTTGTCGTAGAGCGCGCCGATCTCGGCAGGCAGATCCTGCGGTTGCGCCACTACTGCCACACCACCCTGGCTGATGTCGTGCAGCCGGGTTTCGATATTGCGCACGCCGTTGCCTCGATCGACCGGGATCACGCAGCGCACGGGCCGCGCGACCGGCGCGAGCACCCGGTAGAACTCGCGCCGCTGCAGGCGCAGCATCGATTCCGGCATGCGCACCGCGAACGCAGCGCGCTCCTCGTGCTGCACGACGCGAGCCGCACCCGTGGTGAAACGGATCTTCACCTTGTCGTGCGAGGAGACGAACAGAAGCTTCGATGCGCGCATCAGCGCCTGGTTGAGCCGCTCGGCGCCGCTGCAATCGAAAACGATTTCGCCAGCCTCTGGATCGACGCGAAGCAGGGGCGTGAGCAGCGTGTCCTGGCCGCCGCCGAAGTGAACGCTGGCGAGCCCTCGGCTGCGCACCAGGTCACGCAGCACCGCGGCGATATCGATGCGCGAGTGCAGCACATAGGGCGACTCGTCGCCGCCGGCATCTGCGGCGGCCGAGCCAACGGCGCCGCCCGCATCTGCGCCAACGGCGCCGCCCGCGCTTGCGTCGGCCGGGTAGACGCCGCCGCCGGAATCAGCGCTCGCTTCGGCCATCGCGCGCTTCCTTGTCCGATCGTTCCGGCGCCAGGCGTTGCTCCAGGCGATAGATCCATGCCAGCACTTCGGCCACGGCGACGTACAGCTGCGCCGGGATGTGCCGATCGAGATCGACCTGCATCAGCAGCCCCACCAACTCGGGCGAGTCGTGCACGTACACACCGGCTGCGCGCGCCCGCTCGATGATCGCGCGCGCGACGAGACCGCGGCCCTTGGCGACCACCTTGGGGGCGGGATCGTTTTCGGCGTATGCCAGCGCGACCGCGGCGCGAAGTTCAGAAGGCGCGACCGTGGCGCGAAGTTCAGGCGGCAGGCTCATGGCAGCTCACGTTGAGGTGCACGGGCGCGACGCCGGCCGCGATCAGCGCCTGCGTGAGCTCGGCAGCCGCTAAGCGCATCAGTGCAGCCGCCTCTGGCGTTTTCGCCGCGAGATTCACGCGCACACCGCCGGCCGCGAGCGCCATGTCGGCGCCGATCTCCCCCAGCGCCGGCAGCTCGAGCGAAAAGCGCGTGTTCCAGCCGCGCTCACCGCCAGCTTCGTGCCGGTCCGGATCGTCGGCTTCGATCTCCCAGCGCAACGGCTGCCCGGGCCAAATCTCGCCGAGCCAGGTGATGTGCCGGCTATCGAGTGTTTCCAGCTGATTGCGCACCAGCGCCAGCGCGTCGCGCGCAACCAGCTGTGCGTGCGATTCGTCCGCTGGTCGGGCAGGCGTCGATTGCTGGCTCGTGGACGACGCGCCCTCGGCTACCGTGTCGGCATCGGCCAAGGAGGCGGCGAGAAGCTGCGCCGGCATGCGCACCGCATCCGCTTCGCCTTCGGCCGTCGCCGCAGAGCCGGCCGCAGCGAGTGCCGCCTGCGGCTCCTGCATCAGGCGCTGCAGCGGATATTCGCCGTCCACCCAGCGCGCCTGGTGCGACTCGTAGAACATGCCGCTTCGCTCCAGCGCGCGTGCCAAGGGCTCGGGCAAGTCGGCCGGCGTGGTGGGCGGCAACGGCAGGATCGGGAGTGCTTGTCGCGGGGGCGCGGCGGGCGCTGTGCTGAGC
>JBOIEI010000145.1:0-4912 GCA_050741055.1 Burkholderiales bacterium
GTCGCGCTCCGCGCTGTCGCAGCGCTTCACCGATTTGGTCGGCCAGCCGCCGATCCAGTACCTGACTCGCTGGCGGCTGACCATCGCCGCACAGCGCTTGCGCAACGGAAACGCGAGCCTCGCCCACATCGCTGCGGACGGCGGCTACGATTCCGAGCAGGCGTTCAACCGGGCCTTCAAGCGCACCTTCGGCACGACTCCGGCGGCGTGGCGGCGCGAGGCGCGCGCTACCGCCGCAGCGGCAGTCAGCTGAGTCCAGTCCGCCTTGTCCAGGGCGGGTGTATCCGGGCCTTGTGCTTGCACAGCCGCAAGTTTTTTCCACTGACGGTCGATTCGACAGCCACGGCTTCGACTACAGTCACCAGGGCGCTCGCTGCCAAGCCCGGCACGCGGTGGCCCAACGCAAGGAACGAGCACATGAAAATCGTCAAAATCGCGCTTCTTGCCGTTGCCGCCGGGGTTGCCGCGATCCTGCTGATTGCAGCAACCCGGCCAGATACGTTCACTGTCCAGCGCTCCGCTACGATCCCGGCGCCGGCGCAGACCGTGCATGCGCTGATCGAGGACTTCGAGCGCTGGGACGCCTGGTCACCCTGGGAAAAGAAAGACCCGGCGATGAAGCGGACTTTCGGCGCAATCACCCGCGGCAAGGGCGCAACCTACGCCTGGGAAGGCAATGGCGAAGTCGGGCAAGGGCGGATGGAGATCGTCGATTCGGTCTCACCCTCCAAGGTCGCCATCCAGCTCGACTTCGTCGAACCGTTCGAGGCGCACAACTCGGTCCTGTTTGCATTGGTGCCAAGCGGCCAGGGCACCGATGTCACATGGACCATGCAAGGAGGCGTGCCGTACCTTGCCAGGATCGTTCACATGTTCCTCGACATGGATCGTATGGTGGGCAAGGACTTCGAGACCGGATTGGCCAATCTGAAGCTCGCGGCGGAACGGCAAGCCGCGGGCGCAGCAACCGTGGAGACGAAACGATGAAATATTTGTGCCTGGTGTACCTCGACGAAAAGCGGTTGGACGAGCTGCCGGACGAGGACTGTGTCGAATACGACACCCGCATTCGCGCCAGCGGCCACTGCCTCGCCTCGGAGGCGCTGCAGTCGATTCAGACGGCGACGACCGTGCGCCTGCGCGACGGCAAGGTTTCCATCACCGACGGGCCGTTCGCCGAGACCAAGGAGCAGCTGGCGGGCTTTTACATGATCGAGGCGCAGGACCTGGACGAAGCGATCCGCCTGGCTTCGGGAATTCCGCCGGCACGCGTCGGCTGCATCGAAGTGCGCCCGATCCGGCCGATCCGCGAGACCGTCGCCTTGGCCAGGACGCAGACATCCGAATCCGGTGCATAGAGGAGACGACACGATGGCAACGCAGGCAACGACACGCACCCGCAGCGCGTCCGGCGGTTCTCCGGCGGGCAGACGCACGCTCGTTCTCGTGGCGACGCGCAAGGGCGCATGGCTGTATCGAGGCGACGCGGCGCGGGAAACCTGGCAGGTCGAGGGACCGCATTTCCTCGGCCACGTCATCAGTCATCTGGTGCTCGATCCGCGCGACGGCCGCACGCTGCTGGCCGCCGCGAAAACGGGCCATCTCGGACCGACCGTCTTTCGCTCCACCGATCTCGGCCGCAGCTGGAAAGAAGCCGCCAAGCCTCCGGCTTTCGCTCGCGCAGCGAACGAAGAGAGCGCTCGCGCCGTCGATCACACGTTCTGGCTCACCCCCGCCCCCGCTTCCCAGCCGGACGTCTGGTATGCCGGCACCTCGCCGCAAGGCCTTTTCCGTTCCGAGGACGGCGGGGTGAGCTGGGAGCCTTTCTCCATGGTGAACGACGATCCGAACTACCGCAGATGGATGGGCACGGTCCAGGACGGCACACCGGACGGACCCAAGCTGCACTCCATCATCGTCGATCCGCGCGATCCGAATCACCTGTACTTCGCGATGTCGGGCGGCGGCGTGCACGAATCCAGCGACGGCGGCCGCACGTTCACGCCGCTGCTCGACGGGCTCGAGGTGGTCGAAGGGTTCGACAACAGCGAGCCGACCTTCCACGACCCGCATTGCGTACGCCTTTGCCCGAGCAATCCAGACCGGCTGTATCAGCAGAATCATTGCGGCATCTACCGGCTGGACCGGCCTTCGAAGCGCTGGGTGCGAATCGGGAAGAACATGCCCGCCGACGTGGGCGACATCGGCTTCCCGATGGTCGTGCATGCGCGCAACGCCGACACCGCCTGGGTGCTGCCGATGGACGGCTCGGACGTGTGGCCGCGCACCAGCCCCGGCGGCAAGCCGGCGCTCTATGGCACGCGCAACGGCGGCGAGACCTGGGAGCGGCTCGATGCGGGGCTGCCGCGCGAACAAGCCTGGTGGACGGTCAAGCGCCAGGCGATGTGCGCCGATGCGGCCGACCCGGTCGGTCTTTATCTCGGCACCACCAGCGGGGAGCTCTGGGCAAGCGGCGACGAAGGCCGAAACTGGCGCTCGATCGCGCGCCATCTGCCCGAGATTTACGCGGTCGAAACCGCCGAGCTGCCCGGCTGATGAAGGTGCTGATCCCGAGCGCGCTGCGCTCGTACACCGAGCGCGCCGAAGCGCAGGCAAACGGCGAGACGTTGGCCGCGCTGCTCACCGATCTGGATCGCCAGTACAACGGCATCCGCTTTCGCATGATCGACGAGCAGGAGCGCATCCGACGGCACATCCGCATCTTCGTCAACGGCGCGCAGGTGCGGGACCTCGGCCAGCGGCTTGGGCCGAGCGATGAAGTAGTGATCGTGCAGGCGCTGAGCGGGGGTTAGCTGCCCGAGGAGACCATGCTCATCTCATCGATGACTACCGAAGCACAGGTAACCATTGCCGCAGCGAGTGCTGCCAGGCGCCGACACGACATCGTGCCGGCGCCAGCCGATCACTTCTTCATCATGTCCTTCTTCATGTCGTCCTTCTTCATCTCGTCCTTCTTCATGGCGTCCTTCTTCATCCCGTCCTTCGCCATGCTGTCCTTCTTCATCGCGTCTTTCTTCATGTCGTCCGCGGCGGTCGCCATGCCGGCGCCGAATGCCAGAGCCGCGGACATGATCACTGCGAGCAATGCTTTCATGGGTGTTCTCCTTTTAAGTAACATGATCAATGCGCACCCCGGCCACTCCTGGCGGTGCGTGTTCGAGCGCCCGGCGAAGCTCCTCAGCTTCCTCCGAACCAGTTGTACCCCTGGTCTTCCCAATAGCCGCCGGGGTAGGTGTTGGTGACGAAGATTGCCTGCACGTGCTTGGGATTCTTGTAGCCGAGCTTGGTCGGCATGCGGATCTTCATCGGGTAGCCGTATTTCGCCGGCAGCGTCCCGCCGTCTAAGCTGAGCGCGATGATGGTCTGCGCGTGCAAGGCCGTCGGCATGTCGATCGAGGTGTGGTAGCCGTCGGCGCACTTGAAGCCGACGTACTTGGCGCTCGTATCGGCCCCGACCCGGCGCAGAAAGTGCGCCAGTGGCACCCCGCCCCATTTGCCGATCGCGCTCCAGCCTTCTACGCAGATGTGGCGCGTCACCTGGTTCTCCTGCGCGAGCGCATCGAGTTGCGCCAAAGTCCAGGCGCTCTTGTCGGCCACGAGACCACTCACTTCGAGCCGGAAGCGCTCGCCGTCGACCTGCCGCACCTCGTCCTCGGCGTAGAAGGCGTTGAACGGAAACGGCCGCGTGATCATCGATTCGGGATAGGTCGGCGCGAGCTGGTCGGGGTCGAAGATCGCCGCCTGCATGCGGTCGTTGAAGCGCGACACCGCGGTCAGCACCTTCTGCACCGATGCGTCGTCGGTAACGGCGCAGCCGGTGAGCATCGACAAGCCGCCGAGCGTCAGGCCGCGCTTGAGGAAAGCCCGCCGCGCCGGCGAAGGCATCTCTCGCAGCGCGTCCTTGACGATCTCCGGCGCGCGCGGATCGGGTCGGTGCAATGTCAGCAGCTTGCTCATCGGTGGCGTCGTTGCATTTGTTCCTGTGCGCTCTAGCGGCCGCGAATCATGGCGAGGAAGGTGCGCGGCACCAGCGCCACCATGGCGAGATGGACCGCGACGAACGCGACCAGGAACGCCATGGAGAAGAAGTGGAGGTAGCGGGCGGGCTCGTAGCCGCCCATCAATTCGCGCAGCAGCGGAAACTGGACGTTCTTCCACAGCACGAGCCCGGACAACACGAGCAGCAGCAGATCCAGACACACGAAGAGGTACGCCGCCTTTTGCACCGCGTTGTAACGGCTCGGATCGGCATGAGTGAGCCGTCCGCGCAGCGCAGCCGCCAGATCGTGCAGAAACGCCCGCGGCGAGAGCGGCCAGAACTTGCGCCGGATGCGGCCGGTCAGCGCGTTGAGCAGCAGGTAGACGACGCCGTTGACGGCCAGCAGCCACATCGCGGCGAAGTGCCACTGGATCGCGCCGGCGAGCCATCCGCCGAGCGTGATCTCGTTCGGGATGCGGAAGTCGAACAAGGGCGATGCGTTGTAGATACGCCAGCCGCTGGCGACCAGAATTAGCACTGCAAGCGCATTGATCCAGTGCGTGATCCGAAGCCAGGCCGGATGAATCGTCGCGCGTGCGGGCGCTTCGCTCGCAGCGTTGCGGTCGCCGGAGGTCGTCGCCGCCTGGCGCAATCCCTCAATTGCCGGTGACGCCGCTTGTTCGCCCGCCGCGGCTTCGGCTTGTGCGCGAACGCCTTGCGCGATTTCCATGTCGACCCTCCAACCGAGTAAGCCTCGGTCGGGAGGGCCGGAAGAACCTTACAGTGCGTCGCTAGTGTCCTGAGTCCGAGGTTCGTCGCAGAAATCGAGCATCTGCCCTGAGGCAAGCGAGCAAGAGTGTCGAAATCGGCGCCAGACGCGGAACGCGAGACCACAGCCAGGTTGGACACCTG
>JBOIEI010000146.1:0-3873 GCA_050741055.1 Burkholderiales bacterium
CCGTTGCATCTGCGCAATGCCCCGACGCGGCTCATGAAGCAGCTGGGCTACGGGCGCGAGTACCGCTATGCGCACGACGAAGCCGAAGGCTACGCGGCGGGCGAATGCTATCTGCCCGAGGCATTGGGGGACCGGCGGTTCTACCAGCCAACCGAGCGCGGGCTGGAGGCGCGCATTCGCGAGCGGATGCTGCAGTTGCTCGCACTGGATGATCGCGCTCGCGCGGAGGCGGGTGGTCGCTCGGACGAGAGTGGCCGCGTGGATGAGAATGGTCGCGCGGACGAGGATGGTCGCGCGGACGAGGACATACGCGCGGATCGGAACCGGCGCGGTGAGTCGTGAGTGGGAATTTCCCCTCTCAGGAGGCTCAGGAGGAGGGGTCGCGCGAAGCGCGGCGGTGGTGTGGTTTTGATGGCGCGTCTCGGACCACCCCATCCCGCGATCTCGTCGCGTCCCGCCCCTTGGCAAGGAGGGGAAACCCCGCCCGTCCGCGAATTTGTCGCGTCAGCCCTCCTCGTGCAGGGAGAAGAGCAGTCGGAGACGATGTCGATGACTTGCGTCAGTCGACGCGCGCGCCGGACTCCTTGATCACCTTGGCCCACTTGTCGATCTGCGCGCGGTTGAATGCTTCGAACTCGGCCACGGTCGTGGGCTTCACCTCGGCGCCCAGGCCGAGGATGCGCGCATTGATCTCTGGCGTAGTCAGGATGCGGACGGTATCCGCGTTGAGCTTTTCGATCACGTTGCGTGGCGTCGCCGCGGGCGTCATGAGGCCGAACCAGCCCACGGCCTCGAATCCGGGATAGCCCGATTCGGCAATGGTCGGCACATCGGGGAGGTAGCGGTTGCGCTGTGCGCTCGTCACCCCGAGCGGGCGCACCTTGCCGGCTTTGATATGCGGCAGCACCACGGCGATGTTCTCGAAGTTGAGCGGGATCTCCCCGCCGATCACGGCGGCGATCGCTTGCGCGCTGCCCTTGAAGGGAATGTGCTGCATCTGGATGCCGGCCATGGTTTTGAGCATCTCGCCCGAGAGGTGATTCGGCGTGCCGTTTCCCGGCGAGGAGAAGTTGAGCGCGCCCGGTCTCGCCTTGGCGAGCTTCACCAGCTCCGGAATCGTCTTCACCGCGATGCTGGGATTGACCGACGCCACGTAGAACGTCAAGGCGATGAGCGAAACCGGCGCGAAGTCTTTAAGCGGATCGTAGGTCAGTTTCGAGTAGAGGCTGGGCGCGGTGGAGTTCGGTGCAGTGGTCGCAAGCAGCAGCGTGTGTCCGTCCGGCGCCGCCTTGGCGACCAGCTCCGTGCCGATCTGCCCGCTCGCCCCAGGCCGGTTGTCCGCCAGCACTTGCTGGCCGAGGCTTTCGCTCAGACTATGCGCCATGATGCGCGCCAGCGTGTCGGCGGTGCCGCCGGCAGTCCAGGGCACGACGATGCGAACGGGCTTGGTGGGATAGGTCTGCGCGAGCGCGGCGATCGGCGCGAAGACAAGCAGTGCGCACACGACGATGCGCCGGGCAGGACGAAGTGCGCCCATCGACGATTTCTCCTTCGGGAAAGGGCTATGAGGGATCGCGCAACGAACCGTGCTCGCGCGCGACATGACATCGAATCTAGGCGGCGCTACTGCGAGTGTCAAGCAACACGCGGTTCTTGGTCGGCGCAATCGCTTGGTCGATAATAGCCGGCCGCACGCAATGCGTGCCCGCGCCCATGCGGTGGAGATTTCATGCTCGACGTTCAACTGCTTCGCACCAACATCGATGCCGTCGCACGCCGGCTCGCTGAGCGCGGCGTCCCGCTCGACACGCAACGCTTCCAGGCGCTCGAGTCGGCGCGCAAGACACTGCAGACCCACACCCAGGAATTGCAGGCGCGACGCAACCAGGCATCCAAGCTCATCGGCCAGGCGAAGCAGAAGGGCGAAGACGCGAGCGCGCTCATGGCCGAGGTGGCGGCCATGGCCGACGCGCTGAAGGACAACGAGACGCGCCTGGATGCGCTTCAGGGCGAGCTCGCGGAGTTCCTGCTCGGCGTCCCGAACATCCCGCACGATTCCGTGCCCGCCGGCCGCAGCGCCGACGACAATGTCGAGGTGCGCCGCTTCGGCGAGCCGCGCCGGTTTTCATTTGCCGCGCGCGACCATGTCGACCTGGGCGAACGCCTCGGCCTGCTCGATTTCTCGGCGGCCGCGAAGATCTCCGGCGCACGTTTCAGCCTGATGACGGGCGCATTGGCGCGGCTGCATCGAGCGCTCGCGCAATACATGCTCGACCTGCACACCGGCGAGCACGGCTATACCGAGACCTATGTCCCGTATCTGGTGAACGCGGCCAGCATGCGCGCTACGGGCCAGCTGCCCAAGTTCGAGCAGGATCTGTTCGCCGTGCCGCGCGCCGATGCCGAAAAGCTCTACCTCATTCCGACGGCAGAGGTGCCAGTCACCAACATCGTGCGCGAGGAGGTGGTCCCGCTCAGCGCACTGCCGCTCAAGTTCGTCTGCCATTCACCGTGCTTCCGCTCCGAGGCGGGCTCCCATGGCAAGGACACGCGCGGCATGATCCGCCAGCACCAGTTCGACAAGGTCGAACTGGTGCAAGTGGTGCACCCGGAGCATTCCTACCAGGCGCTGGAGGAATTGACCGGACACGCCGAAGAAGTCTTGAAGCGGCTCGACCTGCCGTTTCGCACCGTCGTGCTGTGCACCGGCGACATGGGTTTTACTTCGGCAAAGACCTATGACATCGAAGTATGGCTACCTGGGCAGCAGGCTTACCGCGAGATTTCCTCGTGCAGCAACTTCGAAGCGTTCCAGGCGCGGCGCATGCAGGCGCGGTTCCGCACCGGCAAGGGCAAGCCCGAACCGGTGCACACGCTGAACGGCTCCGGGCTCGCGGTCGGGCGCACCCTGATCGCGGTGATGGAGAACTACCAGAACGCCGATGGCAGCATCTCGATTCCGGAACCGTTGCGGCCGTATATGGGGGGCGCGGGTAGCGTGAAAGTGAAGGTTGAGTGAAGAGTGAACAGTGAAAGTGAAGTGAAGCGCGAAGGGTGCGACCATTCCCTTCACCTTTCACGTTTCACCCTTCACTCACTCACCGCGTCCCCCTTCGCTCCCTGTCACCCATCACGACATCGGATTGGCAGGCGCGGCCGGCTCACTCGGCAGCGGGATGAATTCGTCGTGATCCAGATCGGGCAGCTTCATGCGCCCGGCCTGCCAATCGGCCTTGGCCTGGGCGATGCGTTCCTGCGACGACGATACGAAGTTCCACTCGATGTGGCGGCGGCCCACCGGGTCTCCGCCGAGCAACATGACCGTCGCTGGCTGCACGGCCGATAGCGTTACCGATCGCCCGGCTTCGAACACCAGCATGCGGCCGGCGTCGTGCGTCTGGCCATTTGCTTCCACGGCGCCGGCCACGATCATCGCGGCCCGCTCCGGGTAGCGCGGCGGGAGCTCGATGCGCCCGCCCGGGTCCAAGCGCGCATGAACGTAGAACAGCGGCGAATGCGTTCGCACCGGCGACGACGCCCCCAGCGCTTCGCCGGCGACGACGCGCGCCCACACGCCAGGCTCTTCGAATAGAGGAAGTGCCTCAGCGTCATAGTGGGCGAACGATGGATCGGTTTCCTCGTGGGCGTTCGGCAGCGCGACCCACGACTGTATGCCGTGCACGTGGTCGCCTTGCGCGCGCGCACGCTCGAAGCGCTCCGAGTGCGTGATGCCGCGGCCGGCGGTCATCCAGTTCACTTCGCCGGGCCGGATCGGCTGCTCGGAGCCGACACTGTCACGATGCATGATCTCGCCCGCGAACAGGTACGTCACCGTGGAAAGGCCGATGTGCGGATGCGGGCGCACGTCCACCG